>NZ_CAWMDN010000112.1:0-24312 GCF_963866575.1 Aeromonas sp. L_1B5_3 | reverse complement strand
GGAGATGTGTATAAGAGACAGGTACCGGAGAGTTCGCCCTGGAACAGGGCCAGCTCCTGCTTGAGCGCCTCCTGTTCCAGCAACATCCGCTCGGCATACTGGCGCACCAGCTCACCGGCCTCGGTCAGGGCGACAAACTGGCTGGTGCGTACTACCAGATCGGTGCCGACACTCTTTTCCAGGGCAGTAATGCTGGCCGAGAGGGTCGGTTGGGTGATGTGGCAGGCTTTGGCCGCTTTGGCAAAATGCCGGTGTTTGGCCAGTTCGTGAAAGTAGTGAAGTTGCTTGATGTTCATCTGGTTGTAGTGGAGGCAGTGGAACCGGCTATTGAAGAATTAATCAATTGAAAAAACATCTTCGATAGAACAACTCTATCAGGATATAGATTTATTTCATTGGTCTTGCGTCAGTCGCCTCTCTAAACTTGAATGCAGTTTGCATTTTTAGGCCAACCTGCATGCCTGCCCATTCGCCCGTCGCAACCCCCGCCAACTTGCCGTCACTGGATCATCTGGTGGAAGAGGTAGCCGTCGCCATCAACATCAATGGCATCAACCACGCGGTGATGATGGCGACCCCGGACGATCTCGACGACTTTGCCGTCGGCTTTCTGTTTGGTGAGGGGATCATCCGGCACAACCACGAAGTCCACGACATTGAGATCGCGCCTGCCGAGCAGGGGGTGGTGCTGGACATCACCATCGCCAACCGCTCCTTGTCCGCTCTGACCGAGCACAAGCGCCGGCTGACCGGGGTGACCGGCTGCGGCATCTGCGGCGTAGCGGCGGTGGAGCAGGCGCTGCCCGCATTACCGGTGTTGCCGCTGACGCCGCCGCTGGATGGGGCCTTGCTGGCAGGGCTGCGTGCGCAGATCGCCCAGTGGCAGCTCAAGGGACAGCAACACGGCGCCCTGCATGCGGCGCTGGCGCTGGATGCCGAGGGCCGGATCCTCCACTGCCGGGAAGATATCGGGCGCCACAATGCCCTCGACAAGCTGATCGGCCTGCTGCTGCGTCAGCAAAGTGCGTGCGACACCCTGGTGGTGACCAGCCGCTGCGGTAGCGAGCTGGTGCAAAAAGCCGCCCGCTTCGGTGCCCGTCATCTTATCTGCCTGGCATCGCCCAGCCAGCTGGCGGTCAGGTTGGCCCTCAAATACAACCTCAACGTCGTTCATATTCCCAAGTTTGATGCCCCGGTCAGCTATTCGAGCTGTCGCCCGGCGGATCCCATCGGAGAGTGCCATGAGTCATATTGAAAAGCCCGCCAAAGCCGGCGGTTTTTCGTCCCTGCAATCCACCATGAAACAGGTGCTGCGCAGCCAGAAGACCCGTCAGAACATCAAGAACCTGCTGCGGGTCAACCAGACCGATGGCTTCGACTGCCCGGGGTGTGCCTGGGGTGACAACGACCACGGTACCTTCCAGTTCTGCGAGAACGGCGCCAAGGCGGTGGCCTGGGAGTCTACCGGCAAGACGGTGGGGGCCGAGTTTTTCGCCGCCCATTCGGTGCGCCAGCTGGCCAGCCAGAGCGACTACTGGCTCGAGTATCAGGGGCGGCTGACCGAGCCGATGCGCTACAACCCGGCGACCGATCACTACGAGCCGGTAAGCTGGGACGATGCCTTCACCCTGATTGCCGGCACCCTCAAGGGGCTGAATAGCCCGGACGAGGTGGAGTTCTACACCTCGGGGCGTGCCAGCAACGAGGCCTCTTATCTTTATCAGCTGTTTGGCCGTTTGTTTGGTACCAACAACTTCCCCGACTGCTCCAACATGTGCCACGAGGCGAGCGGGGTAGCGCTGATCCAGTCGGTCGGCATCGGCAAAGGCACTGTTGTGCTGGATGACTTCGACCAGGCCGATGCGGTGTTCGTCTATGGCCAGAATCCGGGTACCAACCATCCGCGCATGATGAATGCCCTGCGCCAGGCGGCGCGTGGCGGCTGCAAGATCGTCAGCTTCAACAACTTGAAAGAGGTGGCGCTGGAGCGTTTCGCCAGCCCGCAGAGCCCGCTCGAGCTGCTGACCCCGGCGGCCACCACCATCAGCCACCAGTACCTGACGCCGAAACTGGGTGGCGATATGGCCGCCATCCGCGGCATGGCCAAGTACATCCTGGAAGAGGCGCCGGAGGCGGTGGATCGCGATTTCATCGCCCGCCACACCCGCCACTTTGCCGAGTACGAGGCGCAGGTGCGTGCCACCGACTGGGCGGCGATCGAGCTGCAATCCGGCCTGACTCGCGCCGACATCGTGCAGGCTGCCCGGGTCTTTGCCGCCAGCCAGCGCATCATCAGCTGCTGGGCCATGGGGGTGACCCAGCACCTGCACTCGGTCGATACCATTCGCGAAATCGTCAACCTGCACCTGATGCGCGGCCAGATTGGCAAGCCGGGAGCGGGACTCTGTCCGGTACGGGGCCACAGCAACGTGCAGGGCAACCGTACCATGGGGATCAACGAAAAGCCCACCGCCGCCTTTATCGACCGGCTCGAGCGTCATCTGCAGTTGAGCCTGCCGCGGGCCCGTGGCCACAATGTGTACGAAGCGCTCAAGGCGCTGGACGAGGGTAAGAGCAAGGTGCTTATTTGCCTGGGTGGCAACCTGGCGGCAGCTGCGCCCGATACCGACTTCACCTATGGGGCGATGAAAAAGGCCGAGCTCAACGTGCAGATCAGCACCAAGCTCAACCGCAGCCATCTGCAGGTGGGCAAGGCTGCGCTGATCCTGCCCTGCCTCGGCCGTACCGAGCTCGATATCCAGCGCAGCGGCAACCAGAAGATCACGGTGGAGGACACCTTCAGCATGGTGCACGCCTCGACCGGCGCAGCCGAGCCGGTATCGTCCCTCTGCCTCTCCGAGACCGACATAGTCGCGCGGATGGCTCATGCCACCGTGGGCAGCGAGCGGGTCGACTGGCTGGCTCTGCGCGATGACTATGCCCGTATTCGCGATCTCATCGAGCAGACCATCGCCGGCTTTGCCGATTTCAATGCCCGCATCCAGCAGCCGTGCGGTTTTCATCTCGATAACTCCGCAGCGCTGCTGACCTGGAATACTGCCAGCGGCAGCGCTGAGTTTCGTGCCAGCACCTTGCCGCAATCAGTGTTGCCGGAGTGTACCCGCCATGCCGAACAGATGGCGGATCAGCCGGTACTGCTGCTGCAGAGCCTGCGCTCTCACGATCAGTACAACACCACCATCTACGGCATGGATGACCGTTATCGCGGCATCAAGGGCCAGCGCAACGTGGTGTTCATGAACGAGGCGGATGCTCGCCAGCTTGGCTTTACCGAAGGGGATCGGGTCGACATGGCGGCCATCTGCAACGATGGGCGCGAGCGCAGCGTGACCGGTTTTGTGGTGGTGATCTACGAGATCCCGCGTGGCAACATCGCGGCCTACTATCCGGAAACCAATCCGCTGGTGCCCATCGACAGTATCGGCGCCGGCTCGTTTACCCCCACCTCCAAGTCCATCCCGGTGCTGGTGACTGCCTCCCGCCAGCCGGAGAACCTGTTGCTGGTCAAATAAACGGAATAACGCGGCTGGCTGCACTAACACCGCCTGCACTTTGAATGCCGTGATGCCCCGGATGAACTGTTCATCCGGGGCATTTTTCTGGTGTGCGGGGCAGGGGGGCTGGTTGCATGGACAAGCAGGAAAAGAAAAAGCCCGCCACATGAGTGACGGGCTTTTTGCAGTTGGAACCCCGGAGATGCCGTTGCCGGTTTGGGCCCTTGAACCGTCGGTTCAAGGCGGGGTTCGGATCTGACCGCAGGCTTCTCGGTCGTGCCGAGCATGCGCAATAGCCAGAAGGCAGAACCCCTGTTTGGTATGAATATCGGCTCGGGGACTTGAACCGGCTGACAAACACCCCAGGGTATTTCAAAACAGTTTGCGATTAGGGCTGCTGCCCCTCTTCGCTGGAATCGCCATATTGACCGTGCTCGATCAGGGCAGCTTCGATAGTGCGCTGCAGCATCTTGATCCGCTTGTCCATGGTCTCAGAGTATTGGTGGTTCTTCTCTTTTTCAAGACAGAGCTCATGGCAGAAATTAAGCGCCGCCATGACCGCCAATTGCTCGTTGCTGGAGACTTTGGAGCGTTGACGCAGGTCGATCAGTTTATCGGTCAGCTGGTCGGCGGCCTGGCGCAGGGCATCCTGCTGTCCCAGGGGACAGGATACCTTGTAGGGACGTCCCAAAATGACGATTTCTACGGCCTCTGTGCTCATGCCTTCCTCAATACGGCGGAGCTGATTTCCGCCTTTATCCACGTGGACAACTGGGCGGGACTATATAGCGCAGATACATAAGTTTCAAGGCCTTGCTGGCTCTGGAAGAGGGAGAATGCTAGGATCCTGACCATTAATTCTGCAAATTTGCCTGAACTTTGAGCGGATCCTCTATGAGCAAAACAAACCCCCTTAAATATGCGGCTGTGGCCGACATCATGGAGCAGCATGAGCTGATGGCCAGTGCAGTCGAGGCCCATGGTGTGATCTGCGGTCTGGTGTGTGGTGGTGTGGCACTGGATGAGAAGAGCTGGGTTCCCCATTTCAACGATTTGGTGAACGACGGTTTCGGTCTGCCGGCCCCGGTGCGCCAGGTGATGACCGATCTTTATCACAATGTGGTCGAGAGTCTGATGGCCCAAAAAGGGGTGGAGTTGTTGTTGCCAAGCGATGATGCTCCCCTCGATGAGCGGATCGATGCGCTGGTGGACTGGTCCCAGGCGTTTCTGGCCGGTTTCGGCGTGGTGCAGCAGGAGCTGTCGCGTGCGTCGGAAGAGCTGCAGGAGATGATCCAGGATATCGCCAGCATCACTCAGGTCTCTGCCGAGTTCGATCAGGAAGATGACGAGAACGAAGCCTCCTTCCTGGTGCTCTACGAACACGTCAAGCTGGGGGTCATGATGGCCTTTGAAGAGTTTGGCAAGCGCCCCGATACCCCGAGCGCGCCGCCGACCCTGCACTGATAGATTGTTGCAGGCAAGTCAGCCTCCTTTTGCAAGAGCGCCAACAGGCGCTCTTTTTGTCGGCCATATTCTGGCTAACCCTGTGAGCCGTAACCGCTTTTTTGCCCTCAAGCGCACATCCGCAGGTCGCCTTTGTGGTAGCATGAGTCCACGTTTTTCACTTCTCCCTCTCTGCTTATGCCCCAATCTGATGTGCGACAGGTCGATGTGACGCTGGTCGGTGGTGGAATGAGTGGTGCCGTGCTGGCCCTCTCGCTGGCGGCCCTGCGCAAGCCGGACGGCTCGCCCCTCGATATCCTGCTGCTGGAGGCGAGTGCCCCCGAGGCGCAACCATCCGCAACTCCTGCTCACCCCGGTTTTGATGCGCGCGCCATTGCGCTCTCGGCCGGTACCTGCGAAGCCCTCGAGCGGCGCGGACTTTGGCCGCAGTTTGCGCCACACTGCGCCCCCATTACCCAGATCCATGTCTCGGATCGCGGCCACAGCGGTCAGACTTGTCTCTCGGCGGCGGAGTATGGGTTGCCTGCGCTAGGTCAGGTGATCGAGTTGGCGGCGGCGGGGGGCGAGTTGCAGCGAGCGATGGCCGCCATTTCGCACATCAAGGTGATCTGTCCGGCCAAATTGCGCGAGGTAGCGCCGCGGGAGGAGGGGGTGACTCTCACCCTCGAGAGCGGTGAACAGATTGATACCCGACTGCTGGTGGCGGCGGACGGGGGCAACTCCTTCGTGCGCCAGCAGTTAACGCTGCCGGTGAGCCGTCACGACTATGAGCAGAGCGCCATCATCGCCACCGTTAAAACCCAGCAGGATCCGGCGGGCCGTGCATTCGAACGTTTTACCGAGAGCGGGCCGCTGGCGCTGCTGCCGATGCAGGACGGCCTCTCTTCGCTGGTGTGGAGTGTCAGACGGGACGAGGTGGATGAGCTGATGGCGCTCGATGATGCCGCCTTCCTTGGCCGCTTGCAGCAGGCCTTTGGCTGGCGGCTCGGTCGCTTCGAGCGATGTGGCGTGCGCAACGTCTACCCGCTGATCCTGACCGCCTGTGACTACCCGCTGGCCCAACGTACCGTGCTGGTGGGCAATGCAGCGCATGCCCTGCACCCCATTGCCGGGCAGGGTTTCAACCTCGGGATGCGGGATCTCGACCTGCTTACCGGGGCGGTGGCCAAGGCGCTGGCAGAGGGCGAGGATATCGGCAGCTTCAAGGTGCTGAGCGGTTACTGGCTGCTGCGTCAGCGCGATCAGGAGCAGACCGTCTGGCTCACCTCCTCGCTGGCTCAGCTCTTCTCCAACAGCCACGATCCGCTGGTGGCCGGGCGCAATCTGGCGCTCTCCCTGATGGGGCGCCTGCCGTGTCTCAAGGCGCCGCTCGCTGCGCGTACTCTGGGGTTCGTCGCCGATCTCTGTAGCAATAATCGGCGGCAATAAATCGCCAGAGTTCAACAAAGAGCCCAGCAAAGAGTTCAACAGTTGCACGAGGGGAGGCCAGGCTGCCCCCCTCTGCTGGCCGATGGCCAGCCATGAAAGGATGAGATGATGCAGATGCAAAGTGTCGATGTGGTGATTGTCGGTGGTGGCATGGTGGGCCTCGGGCTCGCTGCCGCCCTCAAGGAGAGCGCCCTCAAGGTGGTGGTGGTCGAGGGGCAATTGCCCGCCCCGCAGCTGGGGGAGGTGGCCGACAATCGGGTCAGCGCCCTGAGCCTCGCCAGCCAGCAGATCCTGCGCCATGTTGGCGCCTGGGACGGTATTGAAGCGCGCCGCATGCAGGCCTACGACAAGATGGCGGTGTGGGAGCAGGACAGCTTCGGCCATATCGACTTTGATGCGGCCAGCCTGCGCCAGCTATCTCTTGGTCATATCGTCGAGAACCGGGTGATCCAGCTGGCGCTGCTTGAGGCGATTGAGGGGGCCAGCAATATCCAGTTGCTGACCCCCGCCAGAGCCAAGAGTCTGCAGAGTGGCCCGGCGGGCGCCCTGCTGCTCCTTGAAGATGGTCAGGCCATCTCGGCCAAGTTGGTGGTGGCTGCCGATGGTGCCCACTCCTGGGTGCGCCGTCAGGCCGATATTCCGCTCACCAGCTGGGATTACGGCCACCACGCGCTGGTAGCAACGGTACGCTGTGCCGAACCCCATGAGGCGGTGGCCCGCCAGATCTTCACCCCGGATGGCCCGCTCGCCTTTTTGCCGCTGTGGCAGGAGAACCTCTGCTCCATCGTCTGGTCGCTGCCTGCGGCCCGCGCCGAGGCGCTCTGCGCCTGTGATGACGAACAGTTCAACCGCCAGCTCACCACCGCCTTCGATGCCCGCCTCGGTCTGTGCAAGGTGGAAGGGCCGCGCAGCGCGATTCCGCTCACCGCCCGCTATGCCCGCGATTTTGCCCGCGAGCGGCTGGTGCTGGTGGGTGATGCCGCCCACACCATCCACCCGCTGGCGGGGCAGGGGGTCAACCTCGGCCTGCTGGATGCGGCCGCGCTGGCGGAGCAGATCTTGCAAAACCATGCCACGGGCGAAGATATCGGTCTGCTTGCCAGCCTGCGCAGCTACGAGCGCTGGCGCAAGAGCGAAGCGGCTCGCATGCTGGCGGCGATGGAGGGGCTCAAGCGGCTGTTCAGCGGTGCCAACCCGCTCAAGAAGCTGGTGCGGGGCGTGGGATTGCGCGCGGCCAACCTGCTGACGCCGTTCAAGGAGGGGGTGATCCGTGCGGCCATGGGGCTGGAGGGTGAACTGCCCGCATTGGCCCGTCCTGACTGGGCTGTTGCGGCAACCAAGGGCAGTGCCATGCAGGCCAAGGGTGAAAAAAACTAATATTACTGGCCGTTTTTGGCAACAAAAGTAATCCGACAAGGCTGATGCCCCATTTTGGGCATCAGCCTTTAATTTTGGTGTGTGGCGAAACGTTTTTCTGCAAATTGTGACGAAACGGTAAAAATCAAAATTTAATCTCGGCTATGGCCGCTTGAGGCTGTTTTTATCGCGCCATTTATCTTAGTGTCTTGAGTCAGTTTACGGGGAGGGGATTAGTTTTTTTTGAGCGGCACGCTCGACGGCTTGTCATATAATCCGCTCCGTTCAAGGAATCCCTCTTGCCTGGCAAGGGCAGGAGCGAGCCACACCCTGTGATCCGATAGTGTTCCCGCTGCGGCGCAGCGCTGCCGGGGTGAAGATGCGGATCGCAAGGGCTGTCGCTGAAGCGAAAAGGCTTTTTGCTAAGGAAAGAATGCGATGATCCAGACTACAGTACTGCATCCCAAACACCTGGAAGCCGGCGCCAAGATGGTGGACTTCCACGGTTGGGAGATGCCCATCAACTACGGCTCCCAGCTGGAAGAGCACCACGCGGTGCGCAGCGATGCCGGCATGTTCGATGTCTCCCACATGACCATCGTCGATTTGACCGGCGAACGGGTCAAAGCCTTTCTGCGACACCTGCTGGCCAACGACGTGGCCAAACTCACCGTCTCCGGCAAGGCCCTCTACAGCGGCATGCTCAACCCGGAAGGCGGGGTGATCGATGACCTCATCACTTATTACCTGACCGATACCTTCTACCGACTGGTAGTCAACTCTGCCACCCGCGAGAAGGACCTGGCCTGGATCCGCCATCACGCCATCGACTTTGATGTCACCGTGACCGAGCGTCCCGAGCTTGCAATGATCGCGGTGCAGGGGCCCAACGCCAAGCTCAAGGTAGCGACCGTGCTGAGCGCCGCCCAGCGCACCGCCGTGGTGGGGATGAAACCCTTCTTCGGCGTGCAGGCTGGCGATCTCTTTATCGCCACCACCGGTTACACCGGTGAGGATGGTTATGAAATCGTGGTGCCGCAAGAGAAAGCCTGCGAGCTGTGGCAGGCACTTCTGGATAACGGCGTTGCCCCCTGTGGTCTCGGTGCCCGCGATACCCTGCGCCTCGAAGCGGGCATGAACCTCTATGGTCAGGATATGGACGAGTCAATCTCTCCCCTCGCCGCCAACATGGCCTGGACCATCGCCTGGGAGCCGAGCGATCGCAACTTTATCGGCCGCGCTGCGCTGGAAGCGCAGAAAGCGGCGGGCAACCAGCCCAAGCTGGTGGGGCTGGTGATGGAGGAGAAAGGGGTGCTGCGTGCCGGCATGCCGGTCACCTTCACCGCGGCAAACGGTGAGAAGCGGGAAGGTGTGATCACCTCCGGTTCCTTCTCGCCCACCCTCGGCTACAGCATCGCGCTGGCGCGGGTGCCCCGCGATATCGGCGAGCAGGCCGAGGTGGAGATCCGCAAAAAGCTGGTCACCGTGAAGGTCACCAAGCCTGCTTTCGTGCGCAACGGCCAGAAGCTGGCATAACCCTCTTACATTTGCAGGCGGGCAGGCGTCCGCCTGCCCGATTTAGCAATGAGCGTTTCAACCCGACTCAAAGATCAAAGGAAACAGAGATGAGCCATATCCCGAGCGAACTGAAATATGCCACTTCCCACGAGTGGATCCGTGTCGAAGGCAACGGTGAGGCCGTGGTCGGCATCACCGAGCACGCCCAGGAGCTGCTGGGTGACATGGTGTTTGTCGAGCTGCCGGAAGTGGGCAAGCAGGTGAGCGCCGGTGATGACTGCGCCGTGGCCGAGTCGGTCAAGGCTGCCTCCGACATCTACAGCCCGGTGAGCGGCGAGATCATTGCCGTCAACGAAGAGCTGGAAGGGAGCCCCGAGCTGGTCAACTCTGACCCCTACGGCGCGGGCTGGCTCTACCGCATCAAGCTGGACGATGCAGGCGAACTGGCCAACCTGCTGGATGCCGAAGGCTACCAGAACGTGGTGGACGAAGAGTAATGCCCTTGGGCCCTGCGAGTGCGGGGCCCATTTGTATGGCTGCAGGCCCCGGGTCTGCAGACGGGTGAAGTGGCCCATATTCGATCCTCAGGCTCGGCTTGAGGTCTGTTTACAGGGTGACCCCCGGGATGCCCGCGAGCATCCGGTGCCGCTTTGTTCTGACAGCGGCATAGCGAACATGAGTGAAGTTGGCACGTGCCGGCTATCAGCACTGTCTATACAGGATTTATTAGCAGGACCTATTTATCAGGAATCAGGGAAATGACCCAGTCACTGTTTGAACTCGAACAAAAACACGATTTTGCCCGCCGCCATATCGGCCCGGGCGAGGAAGAGCTGCGCCAGCTGCTGGCAACCATCGGGGCCGAGAGTCTGGACGATCTGATTGCCCAGACCGTGCCCGCCGCCATTCGCCTGCCGGGCCCGCTCGGCATCGGTGCCGGCATGACCGAAGTGGAGGCGCTGGCCAAGCTGAGAGGCTATGCCGCCCAGAACAAGATTGCCAAGAGCTATATCGGCATGGGTTATCACGATACCCATGTGCCCCACGTTATTTTGCGCAACGTGCTGGAAAACCCGGGCTGGTATACCGCCTACACCCCCTACCAGCCCGAGCTGGCACAGGGCCGTCTCGAAGCCCTGCTCAACTTCCAGCAGCTGACGCTGGATCTGACCGGCATGGATCTGGCGAGCGCCTCCCTGCTGGATGAAGCGACCGCCGCCGCCGAGGCGATGGCGCTGGCCAAGCGGATGGCCAAGTCCAAATCCAACCTCTTCTTCGTGGCCGATGATGTGCACCCGCAGGTGATCGACGTGGTCAAGGAGCGCGCGGTTCACTTCGGTTTCGACGTGGCGGTCGGCGCCGCGAGCGATGCAGTGAGCGAAGAGGTGTTTGGTGCCCTGTTCCAGTACCCCACCACCACCGGTGAGGTGAAAGATCTGCGCGCTCTGATTGCCGCGGTACAGGCCCAGAAAGGGCTGGCCTGTGTCAGCGCCGATCTGCTCTCTCTGCTGCTACTCAAATCCCCGGGCGAGCTGGGCGCCGATGTGGTGCTGGGCTCCGCCCAGCGCTTTGGCGTGCCCATGGGCTACGGTGGCCCCCACGCCGCCTTCTTCGCTACCCGCGATGCCTACAAGCGCTCCATGCCGGGCCGTATTATCGGCGTTTCCAAGGATGCCCGCGGCAAGGCCGCGCTGCGCATGGCGATGCAGACCCGCGAGCAGCATATCCGCCGCGAGAAAGCGAATTCCAACATCTGTACCGCTCAGGTGCTGCTGGCCAACATGGCGAGCTTCTACGCCGTCTACCACGGCCCGGTAGGGCTGAAAACCATCGCTTCTCGCGTGCACCGTCTCACCACCATTCTGGCGCTCGGCCTCAAGGCCAAGGGTGTGGCCCTCAAGCATGCCAGCTGGTTCGATACCCTGACCGTGCAGAGCGCTGACAAGGCCGCGCTGATCGCCAAGGCCGAGGGGCTCGGCATCAACCTGCGTGCAGACCTAGATGGCGCAGTAGGGGTGTCACTCTCTGAAACCACCACCCGCGCTGATGTGGCCGAGCTGTTCGAGCTCTTCCTCGGTCAAGGTCACGAGCTTGATATCGAGGCCCTCGACAAGGCGGCTCAGGCTCATCATGCCATCCCGCAGGATCTGCTGCGCACCGATGCCGTGCTGACCCACGAGGTGTTCAACAAGTACCACTCCGAAACCGAGATGCTGCGTTATATCCACCGTCTCGAAGCGAAAGATCTGGCGCTCAACTACGCCATGATCTCCTTAGGCTCCTGCACCATGAAGCTCAACGCCACCGCCGAGATGATCCCGGTGACCTGGCCCGAGTTTGGCAAACTGCACCCGTTTGCCCCGCTGGCGCAGGCCAAGGGCTACCAGCTGCTGCTGGCCGACCTCGAAAACTGGCTGGTGAAGGTGACCGGTTACGATGCGGTCTGCATGCAGCCCAACTCCGGGGCGCAGGGTGAGTACGCTGGTCTCTTGGCCATCAAGAAGTACCACGAATCCCGCGGCGAGGGGCATCGCGACATCTGCCTCATTCCGGCTTCTGCCCATGGTACCAACCCGGCCTCTGCCCAGATGGCGGGGCTCAAGGTAATCGTCACTGCCTGTGACAAGTCGGGCAACGTGGATCTCGACGATCTGCGCGCCAAGGCGGCCGAGGCGGGGGATCAACTCTCCTGTCTGATGGTGACCTACCCCTCTACCCATGGGGTGTATGAGGAGACCATCAAGGAGGTGTGCGACATCGTTCACCAGCACGGTGGTCAGGTCTATCTGGACGGCGCCAACATGAACGCGCAAGTCGGGTTGACGGCGCCGGGCTTTATCGGGGCGGACGTCTCTCACCTCAACCTGCACAAGACCTTCGCCATTCCTCACGGCGGTGGCGGCCCGGGCATGGGCCCCATCGGCGTGAAGAAACATCTGGCACCGTTCGTGGCCGGTCACGCCGTAGTCAAGACCGACAAGGAGAGCCGTGACAACGGCGCCGTGTCGGCGGCACCGTTTGGCTCAGCCAGCATCCTGCCCATCAGCTGGATGTATATCGCCATGCTGGGTGACGAAGGACTGAAGAGATCCACTCAGGTGGCCATCCTCAATGCCAACTATCTGGCCAAGAAACTGGGTGACTCCTTCCCGGTGCTCTATTCCGGGCGCAACGGTCGGGTAGCTCACGAGTGCATTCTGGATATCCGTCCGCTCAAGGAGGCTTCCGGCATCAGCGAGATGGACGTGGCCAAGCGGCTGATGGACTACGGCTTCCACGCACCGACCATGAGCTTCCCGGTAGCGGGCACCTTGATGGTCGAGCCGACCGAGTCGGAATCCAAGCGCGAGCTGGATCGCTTCGTCGAGGCGATGACGTCCATTCGCGCCGAGATTGCCAAGGTGCAGGAGGGGCAGTGGAGCCTCACCGACAACCCGCTGGTCCATGCGCCGCACACTCAGGATGACGTGATGGACGCAGAGTGGTCCCGTGGCTACAGCCGCGCCGAGGCGGTCTTCCCGTCCGAGGCGGTGCGTGCTGCCAAACTGTGGCCATCGGTCAACCGTATCGACGACGTCTACGGCGATCGCAACCTGTTCTGCGCCTGTATCCCGACCGAGGATTACGCCAAGTAAGGGCGTGTCCTGATCACGGCCATTTAAGTTGGAAACCGTGACATTGAAGTTGGAAACCGACCATTCAAGTTGGAAACTCAAAGGCCCTGCAACAGCAGGGCCTTTTTATTTTGTGCGGTGAATATCTGTAATTAAATTACAAAAATGATCTCGGTTGGATCTTTCAGGCAGGTCAGGGTCTACCTCTTGTTAATGGTACACATAAAAGCATCATTTCCATTGATGCAAAATAATGGGCATTGATATTGACTCAGTAGTGTCAGATGCGACACACTGTGACTGCATCATTAACGATGAAGAGATTTTTTGTGAAGCTGAACCAAATTGCCACCATCAGTGCTGGGCACCCCTATCGCGGCAAGATCCCGGAGATCGATTCCGGCAGCATGGCCGTGGTGCAGATGAGAGATGCCTCGCCAGAAGGGGGGGTTGACTGGTCTGCCTGCCTTCGTTCTGAGCCTACCAGCAAGAAGGAGCCTGACTGGCTGCAAACCGGCGATATCTTGGTGGCGGCCCGTGGCAGCACTAACTATGCCGTGCTGGTTGATACCGGGCTTGCACCATTGCCCGCCGTAGCCGCCCCTCACTTCTATGTGGTGCGGTTGCATAGCGAGGCGCTCAGTCCCGAATTTCTGGCCTGGCAGCTCAATCAGTCCCCTTGCCAGCGCTACTTCGAGCTTCACGCCGAAGGCAGCGCTGCCAAAAGTATTCGTCGTCAGGTGTTGGCGGAGACCCCCATCGGCATCCCATCTCTTGCGAGACAAGTAGCCATCATGAAGATGGTCAACATCCTGCGTGAAGAGCGACGTCTGACGCAACAACTGCAACGCAACGGCGAGCAGATGATGCAGGCCATCGCTGCCAGCCTGCTCGAGCAATCCGATCAGCAACCGAAATAGTTTCGCTGAGCAGCCCATTTTTCCAAGAAATACCCAAGGAATTGTGACTTATGACTACCTCGATAAACCAGGATGATATCAACAAGGCCCTCTGGTCTGCCTGCGATACCTTCCGGGGCACCATCAGTGCCGATACCTATAAAGATTTCGTGCTCACCATGCTGTTCCTGAAATACATCTCCGATGTCTGGCAGGATCACTACGATGGCTACAAGGCCGAATATGGCGATGAGCCGGAGCTCATTGAAGAGATGCTCAAAAACGAGCGTTTCGTGCTGCCCAAACAGGCCAGTTTCTACAGCCTGTTCGAGCGTCGTCACGAGCCGGGCAACGGCGAGCGGATCGATCAGGCGCTGCACGCCATCGAAGAGGCCAATGGCACCAAACTCAAAGACGCGGGCAAGAGCGTGTTTCAGGACATCAGCTTCAACACCGACCGCCTCGGCGAAGAGAAGCAGAAAAACACCATACTGCGCCACCTGATGGAAGATTTTGCCAAGGATGAGCTCAACCTCAAGCCGAGCCGGGTCGGCACCCTGGATGTGATCGGCAACGCCTACGAGTATCTCATCAAGAACTTCGCTGCCAGCGGCGGCCAGAAGGCGGGGGAGTTCTATACTCCCCCCGAAGTTTCCGATCTTATCGCCGAGCTGCTGGAGCCGATGCCGGGCGACACCATCTGCGATCCGGCCTGTGGCTCGGGGTCGCTGTTGATGAAGTGCGGCCGCAAGGTGGTGGCAAACCATGGCGAGAAGCACTACGCCCTCTACGGTCAAGAGGCTATTGGCTCTACCTGGTCGCTGGCCAAGATGAACATGTTCCTGCACGGGGAAGATAACCACAAGATCGAGTGGGGCGACACCATCCGCAACCCCAAGCTGCTCGATAAAAACGGCGATCTGATGCGCTTTGATATCGTGACCGCCAACCCGCCCTTTTCGTTGGATAAATGGGGTTATGAGGAAGCTGGAAATGATAAGTTCGGTCGCTTCAAGCGCGGGCTTCCACCCAAGACCAAGGGGGATTACGCCTTTATCCTCCATATGATTGAAACCCTTAAGCCCAAGAGTGGCCGCATGGGGGTGGTGGTGCCCCACGGCGTGCTATTCCGGGGCTCCAGCGAGGGGAAAATTCGCCAGCAGTTGATCGATGAAAACCTGCTCGATGCGGTGATCGGCTTGCCGGAGAAGCTCTTCTATGGCACCGGCATCCCCGCCGCCATCCTGATCTTTAAAAAGCAGAAGGTGGATGACAATGTGCTGTTTATCGATGCCAGCCGTGAGTTCAAGGCGGGTAAAAACCAGAACCTGTTGAGTGCGGACAATATCGCCAAGATCGTCGCCACCTACCGCAACGGCGGCAATGTCGATAAATACGCCTATCTCGCCTCGCTTAAAGAGATCAAGGAGAACGACTACAACCTCAATATCCCACGCTATGTGGATACCTTCGAGGAGGAAGAGGAGATCGACCTGCTGGCCGTGCGTGCTGAGCGCGAACAACTGAAAACCCAACTTGCCGAGCTGGAAATCGAGATGGCCAAATATCTGGAGGAGCTGGGTTATGGTGCCTAATGGATGGGAGGTAAAACATTTATCAGAGCTGGCAAGCAAAGTTAGTGATGGCATCCATAAAACGCCGTTATACGCTGAAAGTTCAGGCGTTTATTTTATCAACGGTAACAATCTCAAGAATGGCTCAATAGTAATCCAAGACTCAACAAATTTCGTCGACGAAAATGACGCAGAAAATCACCGAAAAGATTTAGGTGAACGTACTATTTTAATGTCGATAAACGGAACTATTGGGAATTTGGCATATTACAGAGGTGAAAACGTTGTTCTCGGAAAAAGCGCTGCTTACATAAACGTGAAGAATAGCGTTGACTTGGACTTCGTTTACTATGTCCTATCTAGTTCAAAGACACAGGCCTTTTACGAATCAGAGCTTACAGGCACAACGATCCGAAATTTGTCGATCAAATCTATAAAGAATACTAAGGTAGATACTCCGCCTCTTCCTGAACAAAAGAAAATCGCCCAAATCCTCTCCACTTGGGATAGGGCAATCAGCACTACCGAGCAACTGCTGGCCAATAGTCAGCAGCAGAAAAAGGCGCTGATGCAGCAACTGCTCACCGGCAAAAAACGCCTGCTGGATAGCAATGGAGTTAAATTTCAGGGCGAATGGCATCGCACAGAGCTGGGCGAGTTGCTTGACTATAAGCAGCCGACACCCTATTTGGTTGAATCTACTGAATACCGTGACGAATACAAAACGCCTGTATTAACAGCGGGCAAGACATTCATTTTGGGTTACACAGATGAAACGTCCGGCATTTATCAGGAAAAACTGCCAGTGATCATCTTTGATGATTTCACTACCGACAGTAAATTTGTCGATTTTCCCTTCAAGGCAAAATCAAGTGCAATGAAAATCTTAGTCGCAAAAAAAGGCGTATCAATCAAGTATGTTTTTGAAGCTATGCAGATGTTGAACTTTGCTGTGGGTGGGCATCAACGTCATTGGATTTCAATTTTTTCAAACTTGGTTATTCCGGTTCCAAGCAAGGAAGAGCAGGAAAGAATCGCATCGGTCTTATCTGCTGCCGATCAAGAAATCCAAACCCTGCAATCTCAGCTCGACGCCTTGAAACAAGAGAAAAAAGCCCTGATGCAGCAGCTATTAACCGGCAAGCGGCGTGTGCAACCCTAAGGAGATTTGAAATATGACAAAACCGCGCACCCTGTCTTTTTTCTCCGCAGATTCCAAACAGGTTGATGAGCAAGGGGCTCCGCTTGTGATTGAACTGGGGCAAGAAGATTACTATGACAAATTGGTCCCTTTGCATAAGTTTATTAATCAGTTGGTTGATGCTGAGAATTTAATCGTACTGGCGGGCTCAGGCACTTCGCTAACGTTTAATCTAAGCAGGAAACCAAACATCGCGCCGAGTATGGGCGATTTATGGAAAATTTGTAGCGACTTGGATACCAGCCTATTTGGTAAAGTCTTGAAGGCTGTTAAATACTCTGATGTTGCAGAGAAATGGGATAATGGAGAGCAAAAAGAAGATATTGAATTGCTGCTCTCATTGTGCGACTCCTACCTATCCCTGAAGTGTTTATCAGCGGCAAATCAGAAAAGTGTTGAAGCTTTTTTGAAAGCAGCGAAAGATGCTATTTTGGAGCAAACCAACTTTGTGGATCGTGTTGCAGCTGATGGGTGGAGTGCTCACAATACCTTTGTCGGTGTATTAGGGCGCAGATCACCAAAGCAGAAACGGCTAAAGCTATTTACGACCAACTATGATCTAGCGTTTGAAACGGCGGCTTCGAACACAGGGATGATTGTTATTGATGGCTTTGATTTTTCAAATCCATCTCGCTTTAATCCCGCATGGTTTCACTATGACATAGTGAACAGAAGCCAAGCTTCGGAGAAAGGCGGTGCTTACCTGCCAAATATCGTGCATCTGTACAAGATTCATGGTTCTGTGGATTGGGTCAGGACTAGCCAAGGGGTTCAAAAACGCAGCGCCTTGAACACCACCGAAGGTGAGCCGGTGTTCATTTATCCTAGTAGCTCCAAATATCAAAGCTCCTATGACTCACCCTATCTGGATATGATGGCTGCGTTTTTAGATGCGCTGCAAAAGCCAAAAACGGCACTGCTCTGCATTGGGTTCGGCTTCAATGATAAGCATATCAACAACGCAATCACGATGGCGCTACGCACCAACCCTGAATTGATGGTTATGGCTGCAACCAAAGATCCATTCAGCGTAAGTGGTTCATTTAATTCAGCGATACGATCTCAATTCATGAACGTCATTAAGGCTGGCGATTCAAGAGTTGCTATTGCTGATTGCACTTTTGATGTGTTTGCTAGCCTTTTGCCAAATCGACATAAACCAACCCCTGAGGAAAGCTTGCTCAAAGCCTTTGAACTAGTGGTTCAGCGTGGGGGCGCGGTATGAGCGAAAGTTGGTTTTCTCCGCATGATAGTAATCGCCGAATCGGTAGCCTAGTCGATGTGTCTGCAACCGAGGCCAAAATTAATCTAACCAAGGCTGGTTCTGGTGAACAGACTTGGATTCTAGGTACTCGTATTCCGATTGGTGAAGTTAATGAATTTGTTTTCATCGACTGTGGACAGCTTTCTATCCTCGCTCGGGTCGTTAAAGTTTGGTTAGAGAATGGCGAGCGGCTAAGTGTTGAGGGTCTGGATGATAGCCATCCCAACAACAATCCGATTGGGATTGTGCAACTGCTGGTGAGTGTTGATGTTGAAACAGGCTTTAATCATCGCGGGGTCAAGCAATACCCTCGCTTGGGCGCCCAAGTTTATGCGGCTCACCCAAAGCTAGTATCAATGTTGGCGGAAGGTGTGCTAAACACTCGCGACAACGACTTACAGCTGCCCATTGCAGAAATGCCGCATGATTCCTCTGCCAATATTGGCATCACCCCAGAAAAACTATTTTCCAGACATTGCGCCATTCTAGGATCTACCGGTGGTGGAAAAAGCTACACCATGGCTAATCTCATGGAGAACGTGCATACCCATGGTGGGAAGATCTTACTCATTGATGCCACTGGAGAATATGCAAATTTACCCTGTGAAAGCTATTGCGTAGGCGAAAGCGCGAACGCAAAAATTGGACAAAAAGTAACCTACCCGCATTGGATGTTTACGGATACTGATTTGCGTGTTCTGTTACGTCCATCGGCTCAAAGTCAGGCCCCGAAATTGGATGAGGCCGTTAGGAGTCTAAAAATAGTCTCGCTAAGTAAAGAGATGAACTTTGATGGGCTAAGAATTGAAAATGGATTACTTATAAAGAAAAACACCAGTAAATCAGTTTTTGAGACCGCAATTGTAAAAGCTGCTACAGAGCTTTCAGATGCTAAATGGTCATTTGGCAAATTAGCAGATCAGATTGTTCAGGAGTGCCTTAAGCCTAACTATAAAGATGAATCAAAATGGGGGGATATAGCTGAAAATGATGTTGGCTATTGCCTAAATTTAATTTCTAGAATTAAAGCCATGTCAGCAAACCCTAACCTCAACTGGATGATTGATTGTAATGACTCGTTCAAATCAATCCCAATGTTGCTCGAAAATTTTTGTAAATCCTCTGAGGCAAAAACCCTTCGATTAGATTTATCGGACATCCCCTTCGAAGCTAATGCCAGAGAAATTCTTGTCAACGCAATTGGCAGAAAGCTGCTGTCATTAGCTCGCAAAGCTGAAATTAGTCATGAAAATCCACTGCTTGTCTTTATTGATGAATCCCATCAGTTTTTAAATAAAAAGATTGGTGATGAAACATCGAGGATTGATCTTAACGCTTTTGGTGATATAGCCAAAGAAGGGCGTAAGTATGGCTTGAATGTTGTTATTGCCACCCAGCGACCACGTGATATCCCTGAAGATGTGCTGAGTCAAATCGGTACATTGATTGTCCATCGTTTGACCAATGAAAAAGACCAAGAGATTGTTAAAAGAGCTGTAGGGTCGATTGATCAACGTTCTGCATCATTTTTACCTGTTCTTGGGCAAGGTGAAGCTCTTTTGCTTGGGGTCGATTTCCCTTTTCCAATGACAGTGAAAATTAAGTCACCAAAATCGAAACCTCAATCCAGAAGTGCAAATTTTTCATCTGCATGGAAAAAGGATCGACGATGATGCAACTAGCACCGAAATTTCAGGAAGAGTACAGCGCCAAGATCCCGGCTTTGACCCTGCTGACCCAGTTGGGCTGGACTTTCCTCTCCCCCGAACAGGCGCTGGCGGCGCGGGATGGCAAGGCCGATCAGGTAGTGCTGCGTCAACAGCTACGCAGCGTACTGGCCGAGCGCACCTTTGTGTTTGCGGGCAAAACCTATCCGCTTTCCCCTAAGTCAGTGGACAATCTGGTGAGCGAGCTGTGTAGTCCGGCCCTGAATGAAGGGTTGCAGGCGGCCAACGAGCGGCTCTATAACCACCTGCTCTATGGCATGTCCGTCACCGAGTTTGTTGATGGCAAGAAGGTGAGCCCCACCATCCCCCTGATTGACTGGCACAATCCGCACAATAACCGCTTTACCTTTACCGAAGAGTTTCGGGTCACCCGCGCAGGGGGCATCGAGTCGCGTCGCCCGGATATCGTCTGTTTCGTCAATGGCTTGCCCTTAGTGGTGATCGAGGCCAAGCGCCCGGATGGCAACGCCAAAAAAGGGCCGACCATCAACGAGGGGATCTCCCAGAGCCTGCGCAACCAGCGCCCGGACGAGATCCCGCTGCTGTTTGCCTACAGCCAGTTACTGCTCTCCATTAATGGCATCGAAGGGCGATATGGCACCTGCGGTACGCCGGAGAAGTTCTGGGCCGCCTGGCGTGAGGAGGACATCGGTGATGGCGAGATGACGGCCATCAAGAATCAGCCGCTCTCATCCGAACAACGCTCTGCCCTGTTTAGCCACCGGCCCGCCGCCGACCTGAACTGGTATCAGTCTCTGGTTGCGGCGGGCGAACTGGCCGTCAGCGATCAGGATCGGCTGCTCATCAGCCTGCTTTCCCCGGAGCGGCTGCTGGAGATGACCCGGCTGTTCACCCTGTTTGACAAGAAGGCGGGCAAGATAGTCGCCCGCTACCAGCAGGTGTTTGGCATCAAGCGGTTGATCGAGCGTATCAACCAGAAACGCCCAGATGGCGGGAGAGAAGGTGGGGTGATCTGGCACACCACCGGCTCGGGCAAGTCGTTCACCATGGTGTTCCTTAGCAAGGCGCTGATCCTGCATGACAGTTTGAAACAGTGCCGCCTGCTGGTGGTGACCGACCGGGTGGATCTGGAGAGCCAGCTCAGCAAGACCTTCGCCTCCAGCGGCGAACTTGCGGGCAAGAAAGATAAAGAAGCGGCCATGGCTACCTCGGGCAAGCGGCTGGCCGAGCAGATCGGTAAGGGCAGCGAGCGGATCATCTTCTCGCTTATTCAGAAGTTCAACTCAGCGACCAAGTTGCCGGAGTGCATCAACAAGAGCCCGGATCTCATCGTGCTGATCGATGAGGGCCACCGCAGCCAGGGGGGCGAGAACCATGTCCGCATGAAGCTGGCATTGCCCAACGCCGCGTTTGTGGCTTTTACCGGCACGCCGCTTCTCAAGGATGACAAGACCACCAATAAGTTTGGCCCCATCGTCCATGCCTACACCATGCAGCGGGCGGTCGAGGACAAGACGGTGACGCCGTTGCTCTACGAGGAGCGCATTCCCGATCTGGAGGTCAACGAGCGGGCTATCGACAGCTGGTTTGAGCGCATAACCCAGGGGTTAAACGAGCAGCAGCAGACCGATCTGAAACGCAAATTTGCCCGCAAGGGCGAGATCTACAGCGCGGAAGATCGCATCAAGCTGATTGCGTTCGATATCGCCAGTCACTTTTCAAACCACATTGTCGAGGGGCTCAAGGGCCAGCTGGCCTGCGATAGCAAAGCCTCGGCGGTGCTCTATAAAAAGTACCTCGACGAGGCGGGGCTGTTCGAGTCGGCGGTGGTGATGAGTCCGCCCGACAGCCGGGAAGGCAACACCGAGGTCGATGAATCGACCACACCGCTGGTCACTCAGTGGTGGAAGGAGAATGTCGGCACTCAGGATGAGCAGGTATATTCCAAAGCGCTTATCGAACGCTTTGCTGATGAGAATGATCCCCTCAAGTTGCTGATCGTGGTAGACAAGCTGTTGACTGGCTTCGATGAGCCAAAGAACACAGTGCTCTATATCGACAAGCCACTCAAAGAGCACAACCTGATCCAGGCGATTGCGCGGGTCAACCGGCTGCACCCGAAGAAGCAGTTCGGTCTGCTTATCGACTATCGCGGCATCTTATCCGAGCTGGATACCACTATCGGCAAGTATCAGGATCTCGCTTCCCGCACCCAGGGCGGCTATGACGTTGACGACCTCAAAGGCCTCTACAACCAGATGGGCACCGAATATAAGCGGCTGCCTCAGCTCTACCAGACCCTGTGGAACATTTTCGCCGGGGTGAAGAACAAGCAGGATATCGAGCAACTGCGTCAAGTGCTGGTGCCCAAGATGGAGGAACTGGACGGCGAACTGGTGGATGTGAACCTCAAGGTGCGAGAAGACTTCTACGAGGCTCTCACGGCGTTTGCCAGTTGCCTGAAAGTGGCGTTGCAGTCGGTCTCTTTTTTCGAGGACAGCGCCTTTAGCGAGGCGGATCGTCGCCACTACAAAGAGACGGTGAAACAGCTCTCCAGCCTGCGCCAACTGGTGCAACAGGATGCAGGTGAGAAGATTGACTACGACGAATATGCCGAGCAGGTGAAGAAGCTGTTGGATAAGCATGTGGTCGGTGTAGAGGTCAAAGAGCCGGGTGGCTTCTATGAAGTCGGCAAGATGGGCCAAAAACAGCCAGAAGAGTGGAACGAGAACAAGACCCGTAACGAGACCGACATCATCAAGACTCGCGTCACCCGCATGATCGAGCAGGAGCTACGCGACGACCCCTACGCTCAGGAAGCCTTCTCCAAGTTACTGCGCCAGGCCATCGAGGAAGCTGAGAAGCTGTTCGAGCACCCGCTCAAGCAGTACATGCTGTTTCGGGAGTTCGAAGAGCAGGTGCAGGAGCGGCGTCTGAGTGACATTCCTGACGCCTTTGCCGGTCATCGTCACGCGCAGGCCTACTTTGGGGTGTTCAAAAAGGTACTGCCGGAGGTGTTCGCCATTACCGACAGCCAGGTACAGGAGAAGTGGATAAAGCTGGCCTTTGAGATCGATACGGTCGTGGATGCATCGGTGGCCGAGCACTCCATCAACCCGCAGAACATCGAGGCGGGTATTCGCAAGCAGTTGCTGCCGCGTATGTTCCAGGAGTGCAAAGCAATCGGCAGTGGTATGGAGCAGGCCAAGAAGATTGTCGAGATGGTGGTGCAGATCACCCGAGTCGGCTTGAGCGGAGTCTGATCAGATGAATGTGCCTATTCGGGTCAAGGGCGATGCTCAGCCCCAGGCTCCAGCTCCATCCTTTAGCTTTCGCTACGGCGATGAGCGGATCGCCTTCGAGCGGGTGCAACGGAGACAGGCTAGCGGCAAGGTGCTTATCAAGGTGCATCCCGATTGCCGCGTCGTGGTCTCGGCCCCGCGTGAGACGGCTGATGATGCGGTTCTCGCAGCGGTAAAGCAGCGCGGACGCTGGATCTACGAACAGTTACGCGACTTTCGCCAGCAGTTGGAGCACGTCACCCCACGCCAGTACATCAGCGGTGAGAGCCACTATTACCTCGGCAAACAGTACCTGCTCAAGGTGATCAAAGCCCCTGATTCGGTGCAGGGGGTCAAGATGTTGCGTGGCAAGCTGGAGGTATCGGTCAGGAGCCTAGTCACTGATAGCGCAAAGAGAGCCGAGAAAGTCCAGGCACTGCTCGCTGACTGGTACAAGGCTCGTGCCAGGGAGGTGTTTGCCAGACGACTCAATGCCATGCTCGATCAGGCCATCTGGGTTACCGAGCGTCCGCCCCTGCGCATCCTGACCATGCAGACCCAGTGGGGCAGTTGTTCCCCCAATGGCCGGATCACGCTTAACCCGCATCTGGTCAAAGCGCCCCGCGAGTGTATCGATTACGTGATCCTGCACGAGCTCTGCCATATTGCCGAGCACAATCACAGCGAGCACTTTTACCGGCTGATGGGTCAGGTGATGCCCGGTTGGGAAAAGACCAAAGCGCGGCTGGATGGGATGGCTAATCGCTTGTTGACGTGAGTTATCCGCTCGTCAGTCACCCACAGCCCGGCAGACCACCCTTGCCGGGCTGAATTTTTTGGTATGGATGCATTGATTACTCTTCGCATGGAGCCTTTTGTAGCCAAAAACGGACATTTTTTCTGAGCGGAATCATCAATCGCTTCAGAATAATGTTCTATATCCGCCACCCTCTTATGTCAAAAAAGGAATAAAAAACATTTACTTATTATTTATAAAAATAAATATTCGTGATTATGTATGCTTATGTGATTTTTTATAACTATATGTTTTTTAATATAAAAAATGAAATTTTGTTGAGTGTGGCATTTTTGCCATGATAGCGTCGATAGTTATTATTTATAAAAATAAATAAGTAAAAACAACGCCTTACGTGCACTATTGCGGTTGACGACCCCCTGCCCAGTTACTAGGTTGTATGCAGGTCAGGTAGGAGTAGTCATGCAGCAAAAAACGGTTCAGCAGCCCATCGTCACCGATGCGGAGATCGCAAAAACAGCACGGTATAACCGAGACATCAAAGCTTCGGGGTATCGCCCCTGGGTCACGGTGCGGCAGTCCCATACCTATGGTCAGGGGCAGATTGTGTATAGTCACAAAACGAGACGTGAGCATCATCTGCTGAGTCGTGGCGAGAGGGCACCATTTTTCTATTTCGAACGCGATCCAACTGTTATCGACATTCTCGAACAGTATCCGTTACCACTGCATCAAACTCTAAATAACTGATCC
>NZ_CAWMDN010000111.1:0-167292 GCF_963866575.1 Aeromonas sp. L_1B5_3 | reverse complement strand
TTGAGGCAGTTGAGGCAGTATCAAAATCTCTTAAAAAAAAGCCGGGACAAGCCCGGCTTTTTCTTTATCACTCAGCAGCTGCTTCAGCAGCGGCCGGGCGGTCTACCAGCTCAATATAAGCCATAGGGGCGTTGTCGCCAGCACGGAAACCGCATTTCAGAATGCGAGTATAACCGCCGGCGCGCTCCAGGTAGCGCGGGCCCAGTTCATTGAACAGCTTAGCCACGATCGCGTTGTCGCGAGTGCGGGCAAATGCCAGACGACGATTAGCAACGCTATCAGTCTTGGCAAGGGTGATCAGCGGTTCAACTACACGACGCAGCTCTTTTGCCTTAGGCAGAGTCGTCTTGATGATCTCATGACGAACCAGGGAGCTGGCCATGTTGCGGAACATAGCCTGACGATGGCTGCTGTTCCGGTTCAGTTGACGACCACTCAAACGATGGCGCATGACCTTATCCTTCTAACTAAATCTGTGAAACCCGTAATCTGGATTACTCGTCAGCGATGCTGGCGGGCGGCCAGTTCTCAAGGCGCATGCCAAGAGACAGACCACGGGAGGCCAACACGTCCTTGATCTCAGTCAGGGACTTCTTACCGAGGTTAGGAGTCTTAAGCAACTCAACTTCGGTACGCTGTACCAGATCACCAATATAGTGGATAGCTTCTGCCTTCAGACAGTTCGCAGAACGAACTGTCAGCTCCAAATCATCGACAGGACGCAGCAGAATCGGATCAAACTCGGGTTTCTCTTCTTTCTTCTCGGGCACGCTGACATCGCGCAGATCCACGAAGGCTTCCAGTTGCTCAGCCAGGATAGTGGCAGAACGACGGATGGCTTCTTCAGGATCCAGAGTACCATTGGTCTCCATGTCGATAACCAGCTTGTCCAAGTCGGTACGCTGTTCCACACGTGCTGCCTCAACATTGTAGGCAATACGAACGATGGGGCTGAACGCGGAGTCCAGCAGCAGGCGACCAATCGGACGCTCTTCGTCATCGTTGTGAACACGAGCAGAAGCAGGCACATAACCGCGACCGCGCTGAACTTTCAGGCGCATGCTGATTTCAGCATTGGCACCAGTCAGGTGGCAGATTACGTGCTCCGGGTTTACGATCTCGACTTCATCACCGTGAGTGATATCACCTGCGGTAACGGGGCCTGTTCCAGACTTGGTCAGGGACAGAGTTACCTCGTCCTTGCCTTCCAGCTTCACAGCGATACCTTTCAGGTTGAGCAGGATTTCAAGAATGTCTTCCTGTACACCTTCTTTGCTGCTGTACTCATGCAGTACACCGTCAATTTCGACTTCAGTAACTGCACAACCGGGCATAGAAGACAGCAAAATACGACGCAGGGCGTTACCCAGCGTGTGACCAAAGCCACGCTCAAGTGGCTCAAGAGTCACTTTCGCATGAGTCGGGCTAACTTGCTCGATGTCAACTAGCCGCGGTTTAAGAAAATCTGTTACAGAACCCAGCATTGTGTCCTCTCTTTAGAAGCTAGCTTTACTTGGAGTAAAGCTCGACGATCAGCTGTTCGTTAATGTCGGCAGACAGGTCGGAACGCTCTGGCAGGCGCTTGAAGGCACCTTCCATTTTAGCGGCATCAACCTCTACCCAAGTCGGCTTCTCGCGCTGACCAGCAACCTCAAGGGCAGCTTTGATACGCGCTTGCTTCTTAGCCTTCTCACGAACGCAGATCACGTCCTCAGGGGAAACCTGGAAAGAAGGAATGTTCACAACGCGGCCGTTTACCATGATGGCCTTGTGGCTCACCAACTGACGAGATTCAGCGCGGGTAGCACCGAAGCCCATACGGTATACGACGTTGTCCAGACGACCTTCCAGCAACTGCAACAGGTTTTCACCGGTGTTACCCTTTTGACGGGCAGCGTCGCGGTAGTAGTTGCGGAACTGTTTTTCCAATACGCCGTAGATACGACGAACTTTTTGTTTCTCGCGCAGTTGCACACCGTAGTCGGACAGACGCGGCTTACGAGCGCCGTGCTGACCAGGAGCGGTGTCAATCTTGCACTTAGAATCAATCGCGCGAACACCAGACTTCAGGAAGAGGTCTGTGCCCTCACGACGGCTAAGCTTAAGCTTAGGACCGATATATCTTGCCATCTTCTTTCTCCAACAATCCTAGACCAAGTAGCTACCAGCGTTACACGCGGCGCTTCTTGGGAGGACGACAACCGTTGTGCGGGATCGGAGTCACATCAGTAATGTTAGTGATGCGGAAACCAGCCGCGTTCAGGGCGCGGATGGAAGACTCACGACCGGGACCCGGACCTTTGACCATGACTTCCAGGTTCTTGACGCCATATTCTTTGGCCATCTCACCAGCGCGTTCAGCAGCTACCTGAGCAGCGAACGGGGTGGACTTACGAGAACCACGGAAACCGGAACCACCAGAAGTAGCCCAAGACAGAGCGTTGCCCTGACGGTCAGTAATGGTCACGATTGTGTTGTTGAAAGATGCATGAACGTGCGCAATACCGTCGCTCACTTGCTTTTTAACGCGCTTGCGAGCACGAGTCGGAGTTTTAGCCATTTTCTACCTTCCCGTTACTTCTTGATAGCCTTGCGCGGACCCTTACGGGTACGAGCGTTGGTCTTGGTACGTTGACCACGAACAGGCAGGCTACGACGGTGACGCAAACCACGGTAGCAACCCAGATCCATCAAACGCTTGATGTTCATGGAAATCTGACGACGCAGGTCACCTTCAACGGTGAATTTACCTACTTGTTCACGCAGACTCTCGATCTGAGCTTCGTCCAGGTCTTTAATTTTCACATTCTCAGCGATACCGGCTGCGGCACAGATGGCCTTGGAGCGGGTACGACCGACGCCATAAATAGCAGTCAAAGCGATGACTGCATGCTTATGGTCAGGAATGTTAATGCCAGCGATACGGGCCACTATTCACTCCTACATATAGTAGATTACGACCACCACAAAGCCCGTGAGCGGATACGTGGCGGTCAACCAATACACAACAAAAGTTGGCTGGCTATATTAGCCAGCACAACTATTTGTTGCAAGTACTAACCGTAAAAAATTAGCCTTGACGCTGTTTATGCTTAGGCTCGCTGCAAATCACACGCACCACACCGTGACGCTTGATGATTTTGCAGTTACGGCAGATTGCCTTAACGGAAGCACGAACTTTCATTGCTTAACTCCGTAACTACGCCGACCTTTAGCGGCCGTAGCCCTTCAGGTTGGCCTTCCTCAGGACATCACCATATTGATGAGACATCATATGGGTCTGAACCTGAGCCATGAAGTCCATGATAACCACCACGATAATCAGCAGCGAGGTGCCACCGAAGTAGAACTGTACGTTCCAGGCAGTCATCAAGAACTGGGGTACCAGACAGATAAAGGTTATATAGAGTGCACCTGCCAATGTCAGGCGAGTCATAACCTTATCGATATAACGTGCTGTCTGCTCGCCCGGGCGAATCCCCGGGATAAAGGCTCCACTCTTCTTCAGGTTATCTGCTGTCTCGCGGGGGTTGAACACCAGCGCGGTATAGAAGAAGCAGAAGAAGATAATGGCTGCTGCATAGAGCATCTCGTAAAGCGGCTGACCCGGCTGCAGGACCATAGAGACCTGTTGCAGGATGTCGGCTACTTTACCCTCGCCCTGACCAAACCAAGAGGTAATGGTCCCCGGGAAGAGGATGATGCTGGATGCGAAAATCGCAGGAATCACACCGGCCATGTTGACTTTCAACGGCAGGTGCGTGCTTTGCGCGGCGAATACCTGGCGGCCTTGTTGACGCTTGGCATAGTTAACGACGATACGACGCTGACCACGCTCCACGAACACCACAAAGTAAGTCACTGCGAAAACAATCAAGCCCAGCAACAACAACAGCAGGATGTGCAATTCCCCTTGACGTGCCTGTTCGGCCGTAGCGCCAATGGCATGCGGCAGACCGGCAACGATACCTGTGAAAATAATCAACGAGATACCATTACCAATCCCACGCTCGGTAATCTGCTCACCCAACCACATCAAGAACATGGTACCGGTGACCAGACTCACAACCGCTGTGAAATAGAAGCCCAGACCCGGATTAGTCACGAGTCCATGCATCATATTCGGCAGACCGGTTGCAATACCAATGGCCTGGAAAGTTCCCAAAACCAGCGTGCCCCAACGGGTATATTGGCTAATCTTGCGACGGCCGGATTCACCCTCTTTCTTGAGTTCAGCAAGAGCAGGATGAACCACAGTCAGCAGCTGGATAATGATCGACGCCGAAATGTACGGCATGATCCCCAACGCAAGAATAGAAGCACGCGAGAGTGCACCACCACTGAACATGTTGAACATCTCAATGATGGTGCCCTTCTGTTGCTGGAACAACTCGGCCAGTACGGCGGCGTCAATACCAGGAATCGGCACATAAGAGCCTGCACGGAAAACGATAATCGCCCCGAGAACGAAGAGCAGACGGCTCTTCAGTTCACTCAGACCACCCTGTGCTTTAACATCCAATCCTGGTTTCTTAGCCATTGTACTGATTATTCCTCGATTTTACCGCCAGCGGCCTCGATGGCTGCGCGTGCACCTTTGGTGACGGACAGACCACGAACGGTCACAGCACGGTCAATGTTGCCAGACAGAACAACTTTAGCGAACACGATGTTTTTAGTAATAACACCGGCTTGCTTCAGAGTGCTCACGTCGACCACATCACCTTCTACCAGGGCGATTTCGTTCAGACGCACTTCGGCAGAAACCAAAGATTTGCGAGAGAAGAAACCGAACTTCGGCAGACGGATTTTCAAAGGCATCTGGCCGCCTTCGAAACCGTTGCGAACTTTGCCGCCACCGGAACGAGAGGTTTGGCCTTTAACACCACGACCACCAGTCTTGCCCAGGCCGGAGCCGATACCACGGCCACGACGATGTTTTTCAGGCTTGGAACCAGCGGCCGGAGACAGAGTGTTCAGACGCATGCTTAGCCCTCCACCTTAACCATGTAATAAACCTGGTTGATCATACCGCGTACGCAGGGAGTATCTTCCAGCTCAACGGTGTGACCAATGCGACGCAGACCCAGACCACGCAGAGTCGCCTTGTGCTTGGGCAGACGGCCGATAGAGCTGCGAGTTTGAGTTACTTTTACAGTGTTAGCCATGTCGCATTACCCCAGAATTTCTTCAACGCGCAGACCACGCTTGGCAGCGATCTGTTCCGGTGATTGACCGTGAACCAGAGCGTCTACAGTTGCGCGAACAACGTTGATTGGGTTGGTGGAACCGTAGGTCTTAGCCAGCACGTTGTGGATACCGGCAACTTCCAGAACAGCACGCATAGCGCCGCCTGCGATGATACCAGTACCTTGAGAGGCCGGCTTCATGAACACGGTGGAACCGGAGTGAACACCTTTCACCGGGTGGTGCAGGGTGCCGTTGTTCAGCTCAACCTTGTTCAGGTTACGCTTGGCCTGTTCCATTGCTTTTTGAATAGCAGCCGGAACTTCACGGGCTTTACCGTAACCGTAACCTACACGGCCGTTACCATCACCCACCACGGTCAACGCGGTGAAGGACATGATACGACCACCTTTAACAGTTTTCGAAACACGGTTTACTGCAATCAGCTTTTCTTGCAGTTCGCCGGCTTGAGATTCGACTTTAGCCATCTTCGACTCCTAGCTTAGAACTGAAGACCAGCGTCACGTGCAGCAGCTGCCAGAGCAGCGATACGGCCGTGATACTTGAAACCGGAACGATCGAAAGATACGTTCTGAACGCCTTTGGCAATAGCACGCTCAGCGATAGCTTTACCTACAGCGGTAGCAGCATCTGCGTTACCGGTGTATTTCAGAGCTTCACTGATGGCTTTCTCTACTGTGGAAGCAGAGGCCAGAACTTCGGAACCGTTGGCTGCAATAACCTGCGCATAGATATGACGCGGGGTACGGTGAACAACCAGACGGGTAGCTCCCAGTTCCTGCATCTTTTTCCGAGCACGAGTAGCACGACGGAGACGAGCTGCTTTCTTGTCCATAGTGTTACCTTACTTCTTCTTAGCTTCTTTAGTACGCACTTGCTCGTTGGCATAGCGTACACCCTTGCCCTTGTAGGGCTCCGGAGCGCGGTAAGCACGGATATCGGCGGCGACTTGGCCAACCAGCTGCTTGTCAACGCCACGCAGAACGATTTCGGTCTGGGACGGGCACTCAGCGGTTACACCAGCCGGCAGCTCATGCTCTACCGGGTGAGAGAAGCCCAGAGCCAGAGCGACAGCATTGCCCTTGATGGAGGCTTTGTAACCTACACCAACCAGCTGCAGCTTGCGCTCGAAGCCTTGGGTAACACCGATTACCATGTTGTTGACCAATGCACGGGCAGTACCGGCCTGAGCGTCAGCACCAGCGATGCCGTCGCGCGGGGCGAACTTCAGTACATTGTCTTCTTTGGTCACTTCTACACCGGCGTGAATAGAACGAACCAGGGAACCTTTACCACCTTTGATGGACAGTTCCTGACCGTTCAGAGTCACTTCTACGCCAGCAGGAATAGTGACGGGTGCCTTAGCAACGCGAGACATTTCCGACCTCCTATTAAGCGACGTAGCAGATGATCTCACCGCCCATGCTTGCTTTGCGAGCAGCACGGTCGGTCATCACACCTTTAGACGTGGACACGATAGCAACACCGAGACCGCCCATAACTTTCGGCAGATCAGTAGTGCGCTTGTAAATACGCAGGCCGGGACGGCTCACGCGTTGGATCAGTTCTACAACCGGCTTGCCCTGGAAATATTTCAGTTCAATTTCCAGTTCCGGCTTCACGTCACCAGCTACGGTGTAGCCAGCGATGTAACCTTCTTCTTTCAGCACTTTGGCAATAGCCACTTTCAGCTTGGAAGAAGGCATGGAAACCGCAACTTTGCTCGCCGCCTGACCGTTACGGATGCGGGTCAGCATATCCGCGATCGGATCTTGCATGCTCATAGTCTAACTCCCGAGATTCTTTACCAAGAGGCCTTTTTCAGGCCCGGAATTTCGCCCTTCATGGCATGCTCACGCACCTTGATGCGAGACAGGCCAAACTTGCGCAGGAAACCGTGCGGACGACCAGTAATGTTGCAACGGTTACGCTGACGGGACGGACTGGAATCACGGGGCAGCTGTTGCAGTTGCAGAACAGCATCCCAACGCGCTTCTTCAGAAGCGTTCATATCAACGATGATAGCTTTGAGCTCGGCACGCTTGGTTGCGTACTTGGCTACCAGCTTGGCACGCTTTGCTTCGCGCGCTTTCATGGATGTTTTAGCCATAACCCTAACCTTACTTGCGGAATGGGAAGTTAAAGGCAGCCAGCAGAGCACGGCCTTCTTCATCGGTATTCGCGGAAGTGGTGATGGTGATATCCAGACCACGGACGCGATCGACTTTGTCATAGTCGATTTCCGGGAAGATGATCTGCTCACGCACGCCCATGGAGTAGTTACCACGACCGTCGAACGCTTTAGCGTTCAGGCCACGGAAGTCACGGATACGCGGTACGGAGATGCAGATCAGCCGTTCCAGGAACTCCCACATACGCTCGCCACGCAGGGTTACTTTACAACCTATCGGGTAGCCTTCACGAATCTTGAAGCCCGCAACAGATTTGCGAGCTTTGGTGATCAGCGGCTTCTGACCGGAAATGGCAGCCATATCGGCAGCAGCATTTTCCAGCAATTTCTTGTCAGAGATCGCTTCACCAACACCCATGTTCAGGGTGATTTTCTCGATCCGAGGGACTTGCATGATAGTCTTGTAACCGAACTGCTTGGTCAGTTCACTTACTACATCGGATTTGTAGTAATCATGCAGTTTCGCCATCGTTAAACTCCAATTACTTCACAAGTTCGCCGGTGGATTTGAAGAAACGAACTTTTTTTCCGTCTTCAATCCGGAAACCAACGCGGTCAGCTTTGCCAGTGGCAGAGTTGAACAGCGCTACGTTAGATACATCGATGGGGGCTTCTTTGGTGACGATACCGCCAGCCTGACCCAGTGCGGGTACCGGCTTCTGGTGTTTCTTCACCTGGTTGATGCCTTCCACGATTACCTTACCTTTAGCAATCAGAACTTGAGTGACTTTGCCACGCTTGCCCTTGTCTTTGCCGGTAAGAACAATCACTTCGTCTTCGCGACGGATTTTAGCTGCCATCGTTCGACTCCTTACAGTACTTCGGGTGCCAGGGACACAATCTTCATGAACTTCTCATTACGCAGTTCACGGGTCACCGGGCCAAAAATACGAGTACCGATCGGCTGTTGGTTGTTGTTAAGCAACACAGCCGCATTGTTGTCGAAACGGATGACTGAGCCGTCCGGACGACGAACGCCTTTACGGGTGCGTACGACCACCGCGTTATACACATCACCTTTCTTCACTTTACCGCGAGGAATAGCTTCCTTGATGGAAACTTTGATGATGTCGCCGATGCCGGCGTAACGGCGGTGCGAACCACCCAGAACCTTAATACACATTACACTGCGAGCGCCGGAGTTGTCGGCAACACCCAGCATACTTTGCATCTGGATCATCTTAGTGCTCCGCTTTGTTTACTTCTTATCCCTTTCGGGATCTGGCTGCCTTCAAAAGGCGCGAAACTATAACACAGGATTTTTAGAAAAGGTAGCCTAAAAAACAAACGGCCCCTGAAAGGGGCCGTTTGAGCTAAAAAGTACCGATTAGGCCTTTTCTACAACGGCAACCAAGGTCCAGGACTTGGTCTTGGACAGCGGGCGGCACTCGCGGATTTCCACGAGGTCACCAGCTTTGCACTCGTTGTTTTCATCATGTACGTGCAGCTTGGTAGTGCGCTTGATGATCTTACCGTAGATCGGGTGCTTTACCTTGCGCTCGATGGCAACAGTGATGGACTTGTCCATCTTGTCGCTGATTACACGACCCTGCAGAGTACGGATTTTGTCAGTCATTACGCACCTGCCTTCTCAGTCAGTACAGTCTTGATACGTGCGACGTCACGACGCACTTGTTTCAGAGTGTGAGTCTGAGCCAGTTGGCCGGTGGAAGCTTGCATGCGCATGTTGAATTGCTCACGCAGCAGGCCCAGCAGCTCCTGGTTCAGTTCTTCGACGCTCTTTTGACGCAGATCTTGGGCTTTCATCACATCACCGTCTTAATTACGAAAGTGGTCTGAACAGACAGCTTGGCTGCGGCCAGGGCGAACGCTTCACGCGCCAGAGCCTCAGGTACACCGTCCATCTCGTACAGAACCTTGCCAGGCTGGATCGGGCAAACCCAGTATTCCACGTTACCCTTACCTTTACCCATACGAACTTCGAGGGGCTTTTCGGTAATCGGCTTGTCCGGGAACACACGGATCCAGATCTTACCCTGACGCTTAACGTGACGGGTCATGGCACGACGGGCTGCTTCGATTTGACGAGCAGTCAGCTGACCACGAGATGTCGCCTTCAGGCCAAAGGTACCGAAGGATACTTCGTTACCAGAGGTGGCCAGACCGCGGTTACGACCTTTGTGGGTCTTGCGGAATTTAGTACGCTTTGGTTGCAACATTTACCGAATCTCCTTACTTGGCAGCGCGGCGCTTGTTGTCACGCTTGGGCTTCGCAGGAGCTTGCTCTTGAGCAGCGGCAGCGTTGACAGCAGCCAGACCGCCCAGAACTTCGCCCTTGAAGATCCAAACTTTAACGCCGATCACACCGTAAGTGGTGTGGGCTTCAGAAGTTGCGTAGTCGATGTCGGCACGCAGGGTGTGCAACGGCACACGACCTTCACGGTACCATTCGGTACGCGCGATTTCAGCGCCGCCCAGACGACCGGAAACTTCCACTTTGATGCCCTTGGCACCCAGGCGCATTGCGTTCTGTACGGCGCGCTTCATAGCACGACGGAACATTACACGACGCTCCAGCTGGGAAGTGATGCTGTCGGCAACCAGTTTGCCATCCAGCTCCGGCTTGCGGACTTCGGAAATGTTGATCTGAGCAGGCACGCCAGCAATAGTGGCTACAGCTTTGCGCAGCTTCTCAACGTCTTCGCCTTTCTTACCGATCACAACACCCGGACGAGCGGTGTGAATGGTCACACGGATGCTCTTGGCCGGACGCTCGATGGTGATCTTGGACAAGGACGCGTTTTTCAGTTCCTTGGTCAGGAACTGGCGTACTTGAAAATCGCTGTACAGGTTGTCAGCGAAGTCTTTGGTGTTCGCGAACCAGGTAGAATTCCAAGGCTTGGTAATACCCAGGCGAATGCCATTAGGATGTACTTTCTGACCCATTGCTTATCTCCCAGCCTTAGCGTCGGATACCACTACGGTGATGTGAGCGGTACGCTTGAGGATACGATCCGCGCGACCTTTGGCACGAGGACGGATGCGCTTCATGGAGGGACCTTCGTCGACCATGATAGTAGCAACACGCAGGGCGTCGATGTCGGCGCCTTCGTTGTGCTCAGCGTTTGCAATGGCAGATTCCAGCACTTTCTTCACCAGAACAGCAGCCTTTTTCGGGCTGAAGGTCAGGATGTTCAGAGCCTTGTCTACGGACAGACCACGTACTTGATCGGCTACCAGACGAGCTTTCTGGGCAGAAGTACGGGCATAACGGTGTTTAGCGATAGCTTCCATCATTTATCCCTTAGCGCTTCTTAGCCTTCTTATCAGCAGCATGGCCGCGATAAGTACGAGTCGGTGCGAATTCACCCAGTTTGTGACCGATCATTTCTTCGGTAACGAAAACCGGAACGTGCTGACGACCATTATGGACAGCGATGGTCAAACCGATCATGTTCGGGATGATCATTGAACGACGGGACCAGGTTTTAACCGGCTTTTTATCCCCGCTTTCCACCGCTTTCTCTACCTTCTTCAGCAAGTGCAGGTCGATAAATGGACCCTTCTTGAGAGAACGTGGCATGGTGATTCCTCTATGTTAACAATTACTTGTTACGACGACGTACGATGTACTTGTCGGTACGCTTGTTCTTACGGGTCTTGAAGCCTTTAGCCTTCTGGCCCCATGGGGACACAGGCTGCATGCCCTTGTTACGACCCTCACCACCACCGTGCGGGTGGTCAACCGGGTTCATCGCCATACCGCGAACGGTCGGACGAATACCACGCCAGCGGTTTGCACCGGCTTTACCCAGTTGACGCAGCATGTGCTCGGAGTTACCGACTTCGCCGATGGTAGCGCGGCACTCGGCCAGAACTTTACGTACTTCGCCGGAACGCAGACGCAGAGTTACATAGTTACCTTCACGAGCCAGGATCTGGATGAAAGTACCAGCGGAACGAGCCAGCTGGGCACCTTTACCAGGCTTCATCTCAACAGCGTGAACGGTAGAACCGACCGGGATGTTGCGCATCGGCAGGGTGTTACCTACCTTGATTGCGGCATCAGCACCAGAAGCGATTGCATCACCAGCTTTCAGGCCTTTCGGAGCCAGGATGTAACGACGCTCACCGTCTGCATACAGCACCAGGGCGATGTTTGCGGTACGGTTCGGATCGTATTCCAGGCGCTCAACTTTAGCCGGGATACCGTCTTTGTCGCGCTTGAAGTCGATCAGACGGTAGTGCTGCTTGTGACCACCGCCGATGTGGCGAGTGGTGATGCGGCCGTTGTTGTTACGACCACCGGTTTTGTCTTTCTTGTCCAGCAGAGCTGCAAAGGGCTTACCCTTGTACAGTTCCTGGTTGACGATCTTGACGACGTGGCGGCGGCCCGGAGAAGTAGGCTTGCACTTAACGATTGCCATTTTTCAGAACTCCTCTTACTCGGCTGCGCCCATGAAGTCGATGTCCTGACCAGCTTTCAGGGTCACATAAGCCTTTTTCCAATCGGAACGACGGCCTACGCGTGCACCTGCGCGCTTGGTCTTACCCTTCATGTTCAGGGTACGGACGGTCTCAACTTCGACCTCGAACAGTTTCGCAACTGCAGCTTTGACTTCCGCCTTGGTGGCATCAACAGCAACTTTGAACACGATAGTGTTCTGCTTTTCTGCAACCATGGTGCTCTTTTCAGAGATGTGCGGAGCCTTCAGAACTTTCAGCAGACGCTCTTCACGGATCATGCCAGCATCTCCTCGATTTGCTTAACTGCGTCAGCAGTCATCAGAACCTTGTCGAAAGCGATCAGGCTGACCGGGTCGATACCGGCAACGTCACGCACGTCAACTTTGTACAGGTTGCGAGCAGCCAGGAACAGGTTCTCATCGACTTCAGCAGTCACGATCAGAACGTCAGTCAGTTCCATTTCTTTCAGCTTGGCGATCAGTTCTTTGGTCTTCGGAGCTTCGATGCCGAACTTCTCAACAACGATCAGGCGCTCTTGACGTACCAGCTCGGACAGGATGCTACGGATAGCGCCGCGGTACATCTTCTTGTTTACTTTCTGGCTGTGATCTTGCGGCTTAGCAGCAAAAGTCACACCACCGGAACGCCAAATGGGCGAACGGATGGAGCCAGCACGGGCACGACCAGTACCCTTCTGACGCCACGGCTTTTTGCCGCCACCAGACACTTCAGAGCGAGTCAGCTGCGCACGAGTACCCTGACGGGCACCAGCGGCATAAGCAACGACAACCTGGTGAACCAGAGCTTCGTTGAATTCGCGCCCGAAGGTAGTCTCGGAAACTTCAAGAGCGCTCTTGGCGTCTTTCATTACCAATTCCATTACTATCTCCTCAGACGTTACGCTTTGACGGCAGGTTTAACGATCACGTTGCCGTTGGTTGCACCCGGTACTGCACCTTTGATGAGCAGCAGGTTGCGTTCAGCGTCAACACGAACCAGTTCCAGGTTCTGAGTCGTTACACGCTCAGCACCCATGTGACCAGCCATCTTTTTGCCCTTGAATACACGGCCCGGGGTCTGGTTTTGACCGATGGAGCCAGGTACACGGTGGGACAGAGAGTTACCGTGGGTCATATCCTGGGTACGGAAGTTCCAGCGCTTAACAGTACCGGCAAAACCTTTACCCTTGGATGTGCCGGTAACGTCTACCAGCTTAACGTCAGCGAGAAGATCTACTTTCAGCTCGCTACCAACAGTGAAAGTTTCACCGTTGTTCAGGCGGAATTCCCACAGACCGCGACCGGCTTCTACACCAGCTTTGGCGAAGTGGCCAGCTTCCGGCTTGGTTACGCGGCTAGCTTTCTTGGAGCCAGTGGTAACCTGAATAGCGTTGTAGCCGTCGGTTTCTACAGATTTGACCTGAGTTACACGGTTAGCTTCAACTTCGATAACAGTCACCGGGATAGAAACGCCATCTTCAGTGAAGATGCGAGTCATACCCACTTTGCGACCTACAAGACCGATTGTCATTGTTATCAACCTCTTTCCGTAATTAACCCAGGCTGATCTGGACGTCTACACCAGCTGCCAGATCCAGACGCATCAGGGCGTCTACGGTCTTGTCAGTCGGCTCAACGATGTCTACCAGACGCTTGTGAGTGCGGATCTCGTACTGATCACGCGCGTCTTTGTTGACGTGCGGGGAGATCAGAACGGTGAAACGCTCTTTGCGAGTCGGCAGCGGGATAGGACCGCGAACCTGCGCGCCAGTGCGCTTAGCAGTTTCAACGATTTCCGCAGTGGACTGATCAATCAGACGATGATCAAAAGCCTTCAGGCGGATACGGATTCTTTGGTTCTGCATTGACAGAGCTCCAATAGATAAAAGAACATAAATCAACACCGCCCGACCGAGATTTCTCCCGCCAGAGGTGTGATTTTTCACGTTTCTCCCCATATCGGGGAGACTGTATGGCTGGTTCCCACAAAGGGGATACTCAGCAAGCAGACATATCGTCTGGCTGGCCTCATGGGCAAGCGGAGGGGATTATACGGATTTTTCAAATTTGCGCAAGTGAAGGCGAACAGATTGTGCGCAATTTTATGTGACAGATGGATCTCGCACTCACCGCCTCTCCTCCCCTGCGGGCAGCACTGACGACAAGCCGGCAAGCAGACTGATAGACTGGGCTCCACCTTCGTCAATGGAACGACTCCCACATGCTCAAGGATCAAAAGAAAGCCTATCAATATGGCCTCTGTGCCGTTGCGCTCTGGTCGACGGTCGCCAGTGCCTTCAAGATATCGCTCACCTACTTTGAACCGGTGCAACTACTGCTGGTCGCGGCGTTTACCTCGACCCTGACGCTGACAGCCATCGTGGCCAAGCAGGGTAAACTGGGTCTGCTGGGCAGCTACATCAAGGCACGCCCGCTTTACTATCTGGCGCTGGGTGTACTCAATCCCTTCCTCTATTACCTGCTGCTGTTCAAGGCCTATGACCTGCTGCCTGCCCAGCAGGCGCAGACCCTCAACTACACCTGGGCCATCACCCTCAGTCTGCTGGCCGTTCCCTTCCTCGGTCAGAAACTGCGTCGTCGCGATGGCGTCGCCATCGTGCTTGGCTACTTTGGCGCGTTGGTGATCGCCACCAAGGGGGATATATTCGGCCTGCAGTTCGACAGCCCGCTCGGCGTAACGCTGGCACTGGTGTCGACTCTGATCTGGGCCAGCTACTGGATCCTCAATACCCGCAATCAGGGGGATCCTATCGTCAGCTTGCTGCTTGGTTTCATCATCAGCCTGCCCTTTATCGTCGTTGCGACCTGCCTGCTCTCCGATTTTGCCATGACCGCTTGGCAGGGATGGGCAGGCGCCATCTATGTAGGGCTGTTCGAGATGGGTTTCGGTTTCGTGCTTTGGTTGATGGCGCTGCGCCACGCTACCAACACAGCCCCCATCAGCAACCTTATCTTCATCTCGCCGTTTGCCTCGCTGGTGCTGCTCAACTTGCTGATCGGCGAAACCATTCACCCCGCCACCCCGATCGGGCTAGCCCTGATCGTCGCGGCCCTGCTTATTCAGCAGCTGAAATATGGCAAGCGCTATCGCAATACTGCCAAGCCACAAGCCTGAGCAAGCAGAAGGGGCGTATCTCTCGATACGCCCCTTCTCTCAATCCATCCACTCCTGCGGCTGGTTCTTGGGTAACCGCAGCTCGACCAGCAAGCCACCCAGCTCGGAGCGTCCCAACCTGATGGTGCCGTGATGCTGGGCCATGATCTTGGCTACGATGGCCAGTCCCAAGCCGCTCCCTCCCACGGTGCGAGCCACATTCCCCTGAGTAAACGGCTTGAGTACCCGGGTGTAGTCCTGCTCCGGGATACCCGGGCCATCATCGGACAAGCGCAGGCGAACCCAGTGACCATCGTCTTTCAGCTCGGCATGCAGGCTGCCTGCCCCATAGCGTAGCGAGTTGCCTGCCAGATTGGTCAGCACCCGCCGCATACTGATCGGGTTGCAGACGACGCGCACCGCATCCTTCGGCAGGGCGAGGTCAACTTCGAGCCCCTGCTCGGTGTGCATCAGCAAGGTGTCGTGCACCAGCTGGGTCAAATCGGCCGGTGAAAACTGCTGACCTTCATCGGGACGGATGTAGTCGATGAACTGGTCGATGATGGCGTTGGATTCATCGATATCGGAGTTGATGCTCTCCTTGAGGTACTCGTCCCCCGACGACATCATCTCGGTCGCGAGGCGAATGCGGGTCAGCGGGGTACGCAGATCGTGGGAAACCCCCGCCATCATCATATTGCGCTCCTCGATCAGGCTCTTGATGGAGTGCGACATATGGTTGAAGGTGCGGGTCAGACGGCGTACTTCACGGGACCCCTGCTCGCCCAGCGCCTCGGGGAACTCCCCTTTGGCCACCGCAACGGCCCCCTCCTCCAGATCCTCCAGCGGGCGAACCAGCTGACGGGCAAAACGCCAGGCGGCAAAGAGGGTGATCACCAGCAGCACGCTCATATAGAGGATGAGCGGCTCGATATCGTCATCTTCAATCTCGGTCAGCGGGATCCTGACCCAGGTTTTGTTGGCCTGGGGAGGCTGGATCCAGATGATGTAGTGATCCTGGATCTCGACCCGCACCTTGGTCTTGCCACCAAGCTCGCGACTGATGTTCTCCTCCAGATAGGCATAGGGCTTGGAGTCGTTGAGTCCATGCTGCTCCGCTTCGCTCTGGGTGTAGATATCGCTGCCGGTCGCCACATAGACCAGAGCCTCGGCGTCATCGCTCAGCGCCAGCTGATTGCTCTCGACCGGAAAGATGAGTTTGACCTGATTGGCCAGCAGGTGACTGATCTGCTTGACCGTCGGGGCCAGCAGATAGTTGTAGAAGGTAACGTAGGAGACTGCTTGATAGACGATCAGCACGGCCGCCAAAAACCAGAGCATGCGTGAAAACATGCTCCCGACTTTTTTCATGCTCTTTCACCATCAGGCACAAAGACGTAGCCCAGACCCCAGACAGTCTGCAGATAACGCGGCTGGGTCGGGTCCTGCTCCAGCAGACGGCGCAGGCGCGACACCTGCACGTCGATGCTGCGCTCGGTGGCGGTGTATTCGCGACCCCGGGCCAGATTCATCAGCTTGTCGCGGGAGAGCGGCTCGCGCGGGTGGCTCACCAGCACCTTGAGCACGGCAAATTCACCGCTGGTCAGCGCCATCGGCTCACCATCGCGGCTCAGCTCGCGGGTCGCGAGATTGAGCTGATAAACCCCGAAGTTAACCACCTTCTCGGCTGCGGATGGGGCACCGGGCAACTCGACGGTATGACGGCGCAGCACGGCACGGATCCGAGCCAGCAGCTCGCGCGGATTGAACGGCTTGGGCAGGTAGTCATCCGCCCCCATCTCGAGTCCGACGATGCGATCGACATCATCCCCCTTGGCAGTCAGCATCAATACCGGGATCTGGTTGCCCCCCTCGCGCAGACGACGGCAGATGGAGAGACCATCCTCGCCGGGCAGCATCAGGTCGAGCACCATCAGGCTGAAGTTTTCACGGGTCAGCAGACGATCGGCCTGCTCGCCGTTGGCAACGCCACGCACCACGAACCCCTGTTCGGTGAGGTAGCGCTCCAGCAGGGAGCGTAATTTCAGATCGGCGTCCACCACCAGGACCTTGTATTGCTGCTGACTCATTGGATTGCCTCGTCGCCTTAATCTGCCTCCAATACTAGGGCGGGGCACTGCGGGAGCAAAGCATAAATATGTTACCGGTTATTGCTTGATGGTTGCGGAAGCGGAAGTCAATCGAACGAAAATCGTATTGGCCATATCTTGTCGCAGCCACCCGGATACCATGATTTCACTCGACAGCAGAGGGACAAAAGCTAATATTCCCGTGCAGTTAGCACCACCTCTCTATCAGACCAGGTCAGAGATCATCATGAAGACAAAGCTGATCACCCGCGAAGGTTACAACAAACTGAAGGAAGAGCTCGATTTCCTGTGGCGTCAGGAGCGACCCGAGACCACCCGCAAGGTGGCTTGGGCGGCCAGCCTCGGTGATCGCAGCGAGAATGCCGACTACCAGTACAACAAGAAACGGCTGCGGGAGATCGACCGGCGGGTTCGTTACCTGCGCAAGTGTCTGGAAGAGTTGGGGATTGTCGATTACGCCCCCGCTCAGGAGGGCAAGGTTTTCTTCGGTGCCTGGGTCGAGGTGGAGAACGACGAGGGCGAGACCAAGCGCTTTCGCATCGTCGGCTATGACGAGATCTTCGAGCGCAAGGATTACATCTCCATCGACTCCCCCATGGCCCGCGCCCTGCTCAAGAAAGAGGTGGGTGACGAAGCCATCGTGCGCACGCCAGTCGGTGACGTCTGCTGGTATGTCAACGACATCAGTTACCCGCGCTAGCCCGTCCCCGATGCCGACCATCTGGTTGGCATCCCCTCCTGCGCGCCCTATAGTGCTGGCACTTGGCGCCATTGAGCCAGACCCGACCACAGAGGTTCTTAACAGAAACCATGACACAGACCATCGAACATCTGATCGCCGCCGAGCTCAATGCTCGCCCGCAACAAGTCGAAGCCGCTGTACGCCTGCTGGATGAAGGCGCGACCGTGCCCTTCATCGCCCGTTACCGCAAAGAGGTGACCGGCGGTCTGGACGACAGCCAGCTGCGCACCCTGGAGAGCCGCCTCGGCTACCTGCGCGAACTGGCAGATCGCCGCCAGGTGATCCTGCGCTCCATCGAGGAGCAGGGCAAACTGACCCCAGAGCTGGCCCGCAAGCTGAACGAAGCCGACAGCAAGACCCGGCTGGAAGACCTCTATCTCCCCTACAAACCCAAGCGTCGTACCAAAGGGCAGATGGCCATCGAGGCGGGGCTGGAACCGCTGGCCGACCTGCTGCTGAGCGACCCGATGAAAGAGCCCGAACAGGAGGCGGTTCGCTTCCTCAACGCCGAGCAGGGGATCACCGACAGCAAAACGGCTCTCGATGGCGCCCGCTACATCCTGATGGAGCGCTTTGCCGAGCAGGCCGACCTGCTGGAGAAGCTGCGCGACTACCTGTGGCAAAACGCTACCCTGCGCGCTCGCATGGTGGCTGGCAAGGAGCAGGAAGGGGCCAAGTTCAAGGACTACTTCGAGCACGACGAACCGCTGCACAAGGCCCCCTCCCACCGGGTGCTGGCCATGCTGCGCGGCCGCAACGAAGGTGTGCTCAATCTGGCGCTGGTCGCGGGTGACGATGAGGGTGCCAGCCCTTGCGAAGGGATTATTGCCCATCACCTCAAGCTCAACCTGCAAAATCGCCCGGCCGACAAGTGGCTGCAAGGGGTGGTGAGCTGGACCTGGAAGATCAAGCTATCGCTCCAGATGGAGACCGAACTGATCGGTCGCATCCGCGAGTCAGCAGAGGACGAGGCGATCAAGGTATTCGCCATGAACCTCAAGGATCTGCTGATGGCGGCTCCGGCCGGCATGCGTTGCACCATGGGGCTGGATCCCGGCATCCGTACCGGCGTCAAGGTAGCCGTGGTCGATGCCACCGGCAAGCTGGTCGATACCGCAACCATCTATCCGTTCGAACCCAAGCGCCAGATCGACCAGAGCCTCAAGACCCTGAGCGAGCTCTGCCAGAAGCACAAGGTCGAACTCATCAGCATTGGCAACGGCACCGCCTCGCGGGAGACCGACCGCCTGGTAAGCGATCTGTTCGAACGCTATCCGGCCGCCAAGGCTCAGAAAATTGTGGTAAGCGAAGCGGGAGCCTCGGTCTATTCCGCCTCCGAGCTCGCCTCGCTGGAGTTCCCGGATCTCGACGTCTCACTGCGTGGCGCCGTCTCCATCGCCCGCCGTCTGCAGGATCCGCTGGCCGAGCTGGTCAAGATCGATCCCAAGAGCATAGGTGTGGGTCAGTACCAGCACGATGTCGGCCAGAGCCAGCTGGCCCGCCGGCTCGATGCCGTGGTCGAGGATTGCGTAAACGCGGTCGGGGTGGATGTGAACACCGCTTCGGTCGCCCTGCTCAACCGGGTATCCGGTCTCTCCCAGACCCTGGCCCAGAACATCGTCGCCTACCGTGACGAACACGGCGCCTTCCAGAATCGTCAGCAACTGCTGAAAGTGAGCCGGCTCGGCCCCAAGGCGTTCGAACAGTGTGCCGGCTTCCTGCGCATTCGTGGCGGCAGCAACCCGCTGGACGGCTCGGCAGTACACCCGGAATCCTACCCTGTGGTAGAGCGGATCCTCGCCAGGCTGGAACAGACCGTGGATAGCCTGCTCGGTAACAGCAGCCTGCTGCGTACCCTCAAGCCTGCCGACTATACCGACGAGCAGTTCGGTGTGCCCACCGTCACCGACATCATCGGCGAGCTGGACAAGCCGGGCCGCGACCCGCGCCCCGAGTTCAAAACCGCGACCTTCAAGGAAGGGGTGGAGAAAATCAGCGATCTGGTGCCCGAGATGGTGCTGGAGGGGGTGGTCACCAACGTCACAAACTTTGGCGCCTTCGTCGATATCGGCGTCCATCAGGATGGCCTGGTGCACATCTCCTCTCTCACCGACCGCTTCGTCAAGGATCCCCGCGAGGTAGTCAAGGCCGGTGACATAGTGCGAGTGAAGGTGCTGGAGGTGGACGTGCCGCGCAAGCGGATCAGCCTGACCATGCGCCTTGACGAAAAGGCAGGTCAGCCGGCACGCAAACCGGCCGAGCCGCGCCACACCGGAAACGCCAAGCCGAAACTGGCGCCCCGGCAGAGTGCTCCGACCGAGGGAGCCATGGGCAACGCCTTCGCGGCGGCCCTCTCCAAGCTGAAGAAATAAGCGCTCCAGAAATGCAAAAAGCCCCGCGAGGGGCTTTTTTGTCACTGTTACTCGGCGTTATTGGGCCAGTGCGGCCAGAATGGCGTCAGCCTCCTGATGGGCTGCCAATACTTCCCGCAGCCGGTTGAAGGCCTTGCAGGCCTCCTGCGGGTATTTGCCGTAGGAGACCACCCCTGTGTGGCTCCAGCCTGCGGCAAGCATCACTTTCTTCTTGAAACTGGTGCCCTCGGTGCCACCACCACCCAGCTGCATCAGAAATTGCTCCATCTGCAGATGGGCCGGCGGTACACGGGAGAAGGTAGTGAAATCTTCCGGTTTGACTTCATCGAAATGCATGACAGCTCCTGTAAAAATAGGATGGGCCTGATCTTCAGGTTAGTTGCAAAAATGGGGTGTGCTGCCGAAAGTTGCTGGCACTGCGTCAGATGCGCAGACTAAGTGACTGGTTTGCAGCCGGGCTCACAGACTGCTGATAGCGGTTGGCGATCACCTGATTGCGCTTGTCCATGTAAGCGCTCAGCACCCCGTCCGTACTATTGCTGCGTTCGGCTATCAGCTCTTTGCGTGCTTTGGCTTCGCTCGCAGCGGCACTGCGTGCGACCGATAGGTCCTGAGCTGATGGCTCGGCAGGGGCCAGCGCTGCCGAACGGATTTGCTGCATTTTGGTGATGGTGGCAGCAGCATCACCGGGCACTGCGCTGGTGTCTATCTGGACTTCACCGCCGGTCGCATAGCGCTTGCCATCCGGCCCCTGAGTAAACTGGTAGGTCGGCATTCCCGCATAGCTACCGCCAGCAGAGTGATGCGCCTGTTCATGGGTACGCACCTCCTGATCCCGGTCGGCCAGATCCTGAACCTGTTGCTCGTGCCGCCTTTGCTGTTCCTGCTCTTTATTATTCGGGTCTTGTTGCTTGCGCTGACCATCCTCCCCCGTTGCTTCGACAAAACGGTGGTCGAGGGGATTTTGTACGGTGGATTGGTTGCCTTCCCGGCTGCTTTGGGTGGCAGGGTTGGTGTTGGTCGCCTGACCGGCTTTGGATTTCTCTTTCTGGGAGCCGACTTCAGATTCGGCAACGGAAGCCTGGCTCGAGCGAGCCTGCGGGATCAGTTCTGCCCGGCGATTATCCGTCCGGGCCGCTTCCACCTGAGGTTGCAGCTGCGTCGGAATAAGGGGGGGCAGACTGACATTGATGTTCATCTCACACCCGGATGTCGATCAGGGTTCCCATCATGTCGCTGGCAGTCTTCATCACCTTGGCGGAGGCTCCGGCTTGCAGCTCGGCAGACTTGAGGTTGACGAGTTCGTCCGGCACTTGCACCTGATCCCCGCTTGGCGTGTTGAGACGGGCAAGCTGGCCGGATGCCCGATCGGCAACCTGCTCGGCTCGCTGGAATCCCTGCAGGCCACTGTTAAAGGCGGATTCAATACGCATGGCGTTACTCCTCTGATCACAGCTTAATTATCCGCCAGACCAGAGGATTAATGAAGCTTTGCGGCTACTTTTTAGCCAACAAAATCTCGAAGGATTTCAATGAATTCGTCAGGATGAGAAATAAAAGGTGCATGTGAGGCCTTGCTGAAGGTGATGCTTCGACTAGCGGGGTAGCGTTCATCCAGCAGAGGAATGGCCGCTTTGGGCACCAGTGAATCCAGCCGACCATAGATGCGCAGCCAGGGCAACGCCAGGGATGTCAGGTCATCGCGCAGATCAATATCAGCCAGCAAACCGAGCCCCGCCTCCAGTGCTGCGAACTGGGGAGCAGGTCGTTCCGCAAGCCAGTGGCGCAGCTGACGGATATCGTCCCGGGCATGTTCGCTGCCCATCGCCTGGATCGCCAGAAAGCGCTCTATGGTCTGGCGAAAATCCCCCGCCAGCATCTGGTTGAAGCCGGTCAGCACCTTGGGGGCAATTCCGGGCCACTCATCCCGTGCCATAAAGCAGGGAGAGCTGGCTACCGTGATCAGGGAGTGCAGCCGCTCGGGATGAGTCAGCGCCAGCTGGCTTGCCACCAGACCTCCGAGTGACCACCCCACCAGATGGCACTTCTCTGGCAACACGGGGGCGACCTGCTCAGCCAGCCATGGCAGGTTATAGTCGACCCCTTCGGCCAGCGGGCTGTTGCCAAAACCGGGCAGATCCACCAGATGAACCCGGTAATGTACCGCCAGCTGCTGGGCGATGCCGTGCCACACTGCGCCGTTCATTCCCCATCCGTGCAACAGCACCAGATCGGGTCCCTGACCAAACTGCTCTACCGATACGCTCATCTAGACTCAAGATCCCTGTTCATGTTCTTGGGGTCAGCATGTTAAAGCGCCTGCTTGCCAAAGCAAGTCCACTGTTCGGCAGCCACGCCGACTGGCAGGGGATCTGCCTGCTCTGTCGGCAGCCTTGTGATGAGGAACCTTTGCTATGCAGCTGGTGTCGGCAGTCCCTGCATCAGCCCCAGCAGCGCTGTCGACTCTGCGCTGCGCCGCTGCCGGAAGAGATACAGACCGAGCTAGTGTGTGGCCGCTGCCAGCGCAGGCCACCGCCCTGGGAGCGACTCCAGGTGATCGGTGACTATCAGCCACCCTACCCGGCCCTGATCCCGCGCCTGAAGTATTCGGGGCAAATTCTGCTGGCCCCCCTGTTGGCCCGCTTGCTGGCAGATCATCTCGATTGCGATGACCTGCCAGAGGCGATTATTCCAGTCCCTCTGCATTGGTGGCGTCAGTGGTGGCGCGGCTTCAACCAGGCGGAGGAGATCGCCTGTCACCTGAGCCAGCTAACCGGAATTCCTTGCGATAACCGGCTGCTGCGCAGGATCAGAGCAACGCCACAGCAGACCAAACTCAGCGCAGGCCAGCGGCGTCGCAATCTGCGCGGCGCATTTCATATCGCGTCGCACCACTATCGTCATATCGCTCTGCTCGATGACGTGGTTACCACCGGAGCCACCGCCGGTCAGCTTACCCGCCTGCTTCATGAGAGCGGGGTCACAAAGGTGGAGGTCTGGGCCATCTGCCGCACCCAGAGGCATCTCAAGTAGCCATCGGCATGCTACCCAAGCCTTGCTAACCGCGTTATCATGAATACCCTAGTCGTACACTCAGGTTTATGAGGATAGTGATGATCAGCATTTCCGACGCCGCCCAGGCCCATTTCCGTAAACTGCTGGAAAAACAGCCTGATGGCACCAATATCCGGGTGTTTGTGGTCAATCCGGGAACCCAGAATGCCGAGTGTGGCGTATCGTATTGCCCACCCGATGCCGTGGATCCGGAAGATCAGCACCTGCCTTTCAGCGGTTTCGACTGCATGGTCGATCCCCTGAGCGCCCCCTTCCTGGTGGATGCCACCATCGATTTCGTCACCGATCAGATGGGCTCCCAGCTCACCCTGAAGGCGCCGAACGCCAAGATGCGCAAGGTTGCCGACGATGCCCCGCTGATCGAGCGCATCGAGTACACCCTCATCTCCGAGGTTAACCCCATGCTGGCCGGTCACGGCGGCAAGGTGACCCTGACCGAGCTGACTGAAGATGGCTACGCCATTCTGCAGTTTGGCGGCGGTTGCAACGGCTGCTCCATGGTCGATTACACCCTGAAAGAGGGTATCGAGAAGCAGCTGCTGGAGAAATTCCCGGGCGAACTCAAGGGTGTCAAAGACGCCACCGAGCACCAGCGCGGCGACCACTCCTACTACTGATTTGTTGCCCTTGCGGCGCAAAGAAAAGGCCCCGCCATCCGGCAGGGCCTTTTACATGGGCAATCGGCAGATTACTCGTCCTTCTTGTCTCGCGACAGCAGGGCGATGGCGGCCTCTTTCGGGTTTTTCCCCTCGTAGAGCACCTTGAAGATCTGTTCGCAGATGGGCATCTCGACGCCGCAGCGCGCCGCCAGCAGATGCACCTCCTTGGTGTTGCGATACCCCTCTACCACCTGACCGATCTCGGTCATGGCAGTGTCGACATCTTTACCGGCGCCGAGCGCCAGTCCGAAGCGACGGTTGCGCGACTGGTTGTCGGTACAGGTGAGCACCAGATCCCCGAGCCCAGCCATCCCCATAAAGGTTTTGGCATCGGCTCCAAGCGCAGCTCCAAGACGCTGCATCTCCACCAGACCCCGGGTGATGAGCGCGGTTCTGGCGTTGGCACCAAAACCCAGCCCGTCGGAGAGACCGGCACCGATGGCGATGACGTTCTTCACTGCACCACCCAGTTGCAGACCGACGAAGTCCGGATTGGTATAGACCCGGAACGAACGGCCACAGTGCAGCAGATGGGAGAGATCGTCGGCGAAATCATCGTGGGTCGAGGCGACTGAGATGGCGGTCGGCATGCCGGCAGCCAGCTCCTTGGCGAAGGTCGGGCCGGAGATGACCGCCAGCGGCATCTCGTCACCCAGCACCTCGCGGGCCACATCCTGCAGCAGGCGGCCGCTGTCAGGCTCCAGCCCCTTGGTGGCCCAGGCGATACGGGTATCGGGGCGCAGGAAGGGTTTGACCTGAGTCAGCACCTGGCCGAATACGTGACTCGGCACAACCAGCAGCAGTACGGGGGCAGCCTGTACCGCACGTTGCAGATCCGCAGTCAGTTGCAGGTCGGCGGGGAAAGGGACATCCGGCAAAAATGCCTTGTTGCAGCGATCCTGTTCCAGCGCGGCGACATGGGCGGGGTCATGACCCCACAGCAGGGTCGGATGACCGTTGCGCGCCAGAGAAATGGCAAGGGCGGAGCCGTAAGACCCCGCCCCCAGGACCGAGATAGCGATCTGGTCAGCCATTATCAGGCTTCCGCAGTCGCCTGCTGGGCCTGAGCTTGCGCCATGTGCTGGGCAAACAGGGCATCGAAGTTGACCGGTGCCAGGTTCAGCTGCGGGAAGGACCCCTTGCTCACCATGTTGGCCACGGCTTCGCGGGCATACGGGAACAGGATGTTCGGGCAGAAGGCAGCCAGGCAGTGGGCCAGTTGCGGCTCCGGCAGGTTGCCGATGGTGAAGATACCGGCTTGCTGAACTTCGCACAGGAAGGCAGTTTCGGTTTCCAGCTTGCAGGTGACGGTCAGGGTCAGCACCACTTCGTAGACGCTGTCAGCCAGGATGTTGGTCTTGGTGTCCATATCCAGCTTGACGTCCGGCTGCCACTCTTTCTGGAAGATGTGCGGGGTGTTGGGCGCTTCGAAAGAGACATCCTTGGTGTAGACACGCTGGATGTGGAATTCCGGTTGTACTTCCTGGTTGTTGATCTCGTCAGCCATTTCGTTTGCTTCCTTTTATATGGATAAGTGGGCACAGGCCCTGCTTGAATCAGCGTTAATCAGCGCTTCTTGGTGACCGGCAGATTTTCTGCACGCCACTGGGCCATGCCACCGCCGAGCACATATACCTGCTGGAATCCGGCCTTGCTCAGTTGACGAGCTGCGCCGCCCGCAGTCATTCCCGACTCGCACACCACTATGATGGGGGCATCTTTATGCTTTTCAACCGGGCCCAGGTTATTGCTCTGGATCTGGGTGAGCGGCAGGTGCTGGGCACCGGCCAGATGGCCCTTGGCGTACTCTTCCTGACTGCGAATATCCACCACGGTGGCGTTTTCACGGTTGATCAGCAGGGTCGCGGTGTGGTTGTTGACGGTTTTTACCGGAGAGAAACGGGCACGCACAGTGGTGTAAACCAGAGTGCCTGCCAGGCCGAACCAGGCTGCGGTCAGCAGCGGGTTGCGAGCCGCGAAATCCAAATACTCTTGCATCTTCTACTATCCAGGGATCAAGACAAGGGCCCGAGTATACATGGGGGAATAGCCAAGATCAGCCATCTTGGCGGGAAAGCGCGAGCAGGCTCCCATCACGATTCGGTATGTTGCGCCCCTGAAACGGCGCTGTGCGGAGCCGAGGGGGTCGCCCTTGGCTATCAGGTGACTATTTCGGCAGATGTAGTAATATTACGCTAGTTTCATTTCCCGCATTTTTTCCAATCCGAGAGGACATAGTCTTATGTCAACAGCTAAGAAACCTTTGGTTCTGGTCATCATGGACGGTTGGGGCTACAGCACCAAGCAGGAGTTCAACGCCGTCGCTGCCGCCAAGACTCCCAACCTCGATCGTCTGGCCCGTGACTACACCAGCACCCTGATCTCCGGCTCCGGCCTGGACGTAGGTCTGCCGGATGGCCAGATGGGCAACTCCGAAGTGGGCCACGTCAACATCGGTGCCGGTCGCATCGTCTATCAGGAGCTGACCCGCATCTCCAAAGACATTCAGGACGGCCCCTTCTTCGAGAACGTGGAGCTGGCCAAGGCTGTTGACGCTGCCGTGAGCAACGGCAAAGCCGTCCACATCATGGGTCTGATGTCTCCGGGTGGCGTACACAGCCACGAAGAGCACATCATGGGCATGATCGAGATGGCCGCCAAGCGTGGCGCCGAGAAGATCTACTTCCACGCCTTCCTGGATGGCCGCGACGTGCCGCCGCGCTCCGCCCAGTCCTCCATCGAGCTGTTCGACGCCCTGTTTGCCAAGCTGGGCAAAGGCCGTTTCGCCTCCATGATCGGCCGTTACTACGCCATGGACCGCGACAACCGCTGGGATCGCGTGCAGCAAGCCTATGACCTGATGACCCAGGGCAAGGGCGAGTTCACCGCCGAAAGCGCCACCGAAGCGCTGGCTGCCGCCTATGCTCGCGACGAGAACGACGAGTTCGTCAAGGCCACCCGTATCGGTGAAGCAGCCCCGATGGTTGACGGCGATGCTTTGATTTTCATGAACTTCCGTGCCGACCGTGCCCGTGAGATCACCCGTGCCTTCGTTGACAGCGACTTCACCGGCTTCGCCCGTGCTGCACAGCCGAAACTGAACTTCGTGATGCTGACCGAATACGCGGCCGACATCAAAACCGCCTGTGCCTACCCGCCGACCGCTCTGGTCAACACCTTGGGTGAGTGGCTGGCCAAGCAGGGCAAGACCCAACTGCGCATCTCCGAAACCGAGAAGTACGCTCACGTCACCTTCTTCTTCAACGGTGGCGAAGAGGCCTGCTTCACTGGCGAAGATCGCGAAATCGTCGCCAGCCCGAAAGTGGCTACCTATGACCTGCAGCCGGAGATGAGCTCCGAAGAGCTGACCGACAAGCTGGTTGCAGCCATCAAGAGCGGCAAGTACGACGTCATCATCTGTAACTACCCGAATGGCGACATGGTTGGTCACACCGGTGTGTTCGATGCCGCCGTCAAAGCCTGTGAAGCCGTTGACCACTGCATCGGTCGCGTTACCGACGCCTTGGCCGAAGTGGGTGGCGAGTGCCTGATCACTGCCGACCACGGCAACGCCGAGAAGATGATGGACGAAGAGACTGGTCAGGCTCACACCGCCCACACCAATCTGCCGGTTCCGCTCATCTACTTCGGTCGTAAAGCCGAGGTTGCCGAGGGTGGCAAACTGTCCGATCTGGCCCCCACCATGCTGACCCTGATGGGTCTGCCGGTGCCGCCGGAAATGACTGGCAAGCCCCTGATGATTCTGAAATAATCCTTCCCCATGCGGGGATGCGAAGTTATTTCACCAAAAACCAGTCGCGTCGGCCTGTTGGCCGGCGCGCTGTTTTTTTGCCTGTCGTTTGGCGCCAGCAAACCGGTTTTTGCCGCCAATCAGCAGCTGGGCGCCATGCAGTCCCAGATCAAGGAACAACAGCAGACCATCAAGCTCAGCAAGCAGGAGCTGGCCAAGCTCAACGCCCAGCTCAAAGCTGACGAGCAGGCCATCTCGGCCGCGGCCGCCAAGCTTGATGAGACCAGGCAACAGCTCAAGCAGAACCAGCAGAAGCTGGCCAATCTGCAAAAAGACAAGCTGGCGCTGGAGCAACAAGCCAAACATCAGAAGCAACTGCTGGCCAAGCAGGCGGAGAGCGCCTTCACCGCCGGCAGTCACGATTACCTCAAACTGCTGCTCAATCAGCAGGATCCGGCCAAACTGAGCCGCTCCCTCGACTACTACGACTACCTCAACAAGGCGCGCATCGAAGCCATCGAGGCGCTGCGTGCCACCCGTGACAAGCTGGCGAAAAACCAGCAAGCCACCAAAGAGACCGAAAGCAAGCTGCAGGCCCTGCTGAGTGAACAGCAGGAGCATCACCAGACCCTGCTGGCCAGCCAGCAGAGCCGGGCCAAGGTGCGCAACCAGCTGCAACAGTCGGTTGAGGATGACGAACAGAAGCTGACCCAGCTGGTCAAGGCGGAGAAAGCGCTGAAGGCCCGGCTGGAGGAGCTGCGCCGCAAGCGGGAAGAGCAGGAGCGCCGCGAACGGGCCGAACGGGAACGGCTGGCCAAGCTGAAGGCGGAACAGGAGCGTCAGCGCCGTCTGGCAGAACAGCGCCGCGCCGAGCAGCAGCGTCAGGATCAGGCGAGCCAGCAGGAGGTCGCCAGCACCAAGCCGGAGCGCGGTTCCGGCATCAGCAGCGCCGGCCACTACACCGGGCTCAAAACCAACGGCAGCCTTCGCTGGCCGGTACAGGGGCCGATCCTCATCGCCTACGGCTCGCCGCGTACCGCCGAACTGAAGTGGAAAGGCACCCTGATCGGCGCCAGCGAAGGAACCCAGGTCAAGGCGGTCGCCCCGGGTCAGGTGGTTTACGCCGACTGGCTCGACGGCTTCGGTATGCTGTTGGTGATCGACCACGGTAGCGGCTACATGAGCCTCTACGGTCACAACCAGTCGCTGCTGCGTCAGGTGGGCCAGAATGTGGAACAGGGCGAACCGGTGGCGCTGGTCGGCGACAGCGGCGGACAGGACAGGCCCGGCCTCTACTTCGAGATCCGCTATCAGGGCGAGGCCATCAACCCGACCAAGTGGCTGGGCAAGCGCTCGTAACGCCGCGCACCAGCCCACATCAGCCAAAAGCCTGCCCTGCGCAGGCTTTTGTCATTCAAGGGGAAGAGGCTCCTCCCCTCTTTGGTGAAAAATTACATATTTTTCAGTCAGCTCAGGGGAAGACGATCAAACCTACCTGCTCCAGTAGTGTCTGCTGCTGATCCTCGTTAATCATCACCCCCTGCAGATCGATCCGGCGCAGATCCAGCCCCGGCAGATCGCATTGGCGCAGGTCGCAACCCTGCACGTTGAAGCTGCTCCAGTCGATCTGGCCAAACTCGGAACCACTGAGGTCAGACCCCGCCAGCGAGGCGCCGAACAGGTTGGCCCCCTGCCAGCGGTTGCCACTGAGCTCGCACTTCTCCAGCAGGCAGCCTTCGAAACTGGCATAGCTGAAGTTGTTGCCGGTCAGGTGCGCCTCGCAGAAGTAGCTTTTGGCGGTGATCCGGTTGGCAAAGCTGGCATGGGCAAAGTTGATGCCTACCGCCTGACAGTCGCGCAGCTCCAGCCCCAGACACTGGCTGCGACTGCAATCGACCATGGTGAGATCGCAGCGCAGAAAGCTCGCCTCACGCAGATCGCAGCCCTGCATCAGACTGCTCTGCTCGCTCTCCCGATCGTAGAAGCTGCAATCGACGAAGCGGCTCTCGCCAAGATCGAGCCAGGAGAAGTCACAGCCGATAAAACGGCACTCCGAGAAGTGCTCCCCCTCCACTTCATCCTGCGTGAAACGCACCTGTGCGAACTGCTTGCCTTTTACCATCGGAAATCTGCCTCTTTACGGTTTCATATGCTGACTTTCGCCGCCAAAAACGGTAATGTTACAAGTAACATTCATCCTGGATACCGTCATGAGCCCCACTCGCAAGCGCCGCCCCACCCTGCAGGATATCGCCAACCTGACCGGGGTCACCAAGATGACCGTCAGCCGCTATCTGCGCGATCCGCAGACCGTGGCCGAGGGCACCCGCGAACGGATCGCCGCAGCGGTGGAGGAGCTGGGCTATATCCCCAACCGGGCGCCGGACATTCTCTCCAATGCGACCAGTCGTGCGATCGGGATCCTGATCCCCTCCCTCTCCAACCAGGTCTTCTCGGCGGTGATCCACGGCATCGAAGCGGTGACCCGGCCGGCGGGTTACCAGACCCTGCTCGCCCACTACGGCTACAGCCCGGAGCGGGAGGAGGAGCAGATCGCCTCGCTGCTCTCCTACAACGTGGATGGCCTGATCCTCTCCGACAGCCGCCACACCGAGCGCACCCGCAAGATGATCGCCACTGCCGGCATTCCGGTGGTGGAGACCATGGATCTCCCCCCCGACCCCATTGACATGGTGGTCGGCATGGATCACAAGGCGGCCGCCCGGGCCATGGTATCAGAGATGCTGCGCCGGGGCCGACGTCAGGTGGTCTATCTCGGCGCCCGTCTCGACGTGCGGACCCAGCTGCGGATGGAGGGCTACTACCAGGCAATGCAGGACTTCGGCCTCACCGGCCAGCACCTGCTGACCGAGCAATCCTCCACCTTTACCCTCGGCGGCGAGCTGCTTGATCAGGCGCTGGCGCGCTACCCCGACCTCGACGGCATCTTCTGCACCAACGATGACCTGGCCGTCGGCGCCCTGCTGCAGTGTCAGAGCCGCTGGATCCCGGTGCCGCAACAGATTGCCATCGCCGGCAGCAACGCCCTCGACATCGGCCACGCCATGACCCCCAAGCTGGCCAGTATCGTCACCCCCCGCGAAGAGATCGGCCGCGAAGCGGCCACCATGCTGCTCGCCCGCCTCGGCGGCAAACCGCCAGCCGAGAGCCGCAAGGATATGGGCTTCACCCTCTATGAGGGGGAAAGCCTCGGCTGATCCCTTGCCATCATGGCGCGTTTGCCCGTCATGATGGCGTATCCTGCCACCGCTTCTCGCCATCCTCTGCTCTATGCTGGCCCGGCATTCCAGCCACATGTCAGGAGCAGAAGATGAACAACACCGAACGATTGCAAGCCTGCCTGCAGCGCGTTGTCTGCAATCCCCGCTTTACCCTGGCCGAGCTCGACCAGTGGTTCACCCCGGATTACTGCCAGCAGGTGAACGGCGAGCAGCTCGACTACGCCGCCTTTCGCCAGCACATAGCGACGCTCAGAGATCATCTGGCCGAAGCCACCATCGAGTTTGTCGCCACCATCGCGCAAGGGGACAGGGTGCACTCGACCCATGTGGTACGAACCACCCGTCACGATGGCGCCCCGCTCATCTGCAAGGTGAGCGGTCTCTTCACCTTTCGCGACGGCAAGATCTGCCAGACCGACGAGGTGACCTGCCTGTTGAGCGGCAGCGAGCAGGATGCCGACATAGGTTCACGACGCTGAGTCACGCCGGACGAAACGCTGGAGCGCGCGGGAGAAGGCGGCGGGATCTTCGTAACCGAGCAGGTCGGCAATCTGCGCCGATGTGACCCCCTGATACTGCAACTGGCGGGCCCGCCCCATCACCACCTGCTCGCGCCACTGGCGGAAGGTACAACCCAGCTGCTGGAGGAAAAGCCGGTTGAGGGTGCGCAGCGAAGCGCCGCAATCCACGGCCAGCTCGGCAAGCATGGTATTGATGGAGGGAGCCTGACAGAAGCGCTCCAGCACCCGCAGCAGGCGCGGGTCGAGGTTGGCCGCCAGCGCAGGCTGGGCCGCTTGCGGGGCTGCTCGCGCCAACTCGTGGCCAATCACCGTCAGATAGGCCTCCCGCTCGGCCCCCTCCTCCAACTCACTGAGACGGGCAAAGAGGCCGGCCAGCAGCGGTGTCACCTGGCGCAGGCCAAAAGGGGCTGATACGAGCGATGGGGTATAGATAAGCGAGAGGCGAGAGTGGCGCAGCACGCGAAATTCATGCTCCCAGCCCACCGGAATAAAGCAGAGCTGGCCGGCAACCAGCAGCTCGCTGGCAGCACCGCCGGTGATAACGCCGCCACCGTCGTGCATGTAGCAATACTGGGCCTGCGGATGGCAGTGCAACGGAGTGAAGTGCCCTTGCGGGCAGGAGCGATGAAGAAAAGACATGTCGGCCAGCCGGATAAGAAACCGACCACGACCATAAGGGAGCAGACGGCCCCCTGTAAATGGCTTTTCCGCCGTCATAATGGCCAAAAGAAGCAGGCCACCCGAGGGTGGCCTGTTCGATTTATCTACACAACTTGCGCTTAACGTTTAACCAATTCAACCGCTTCGCGGGAGAGGCGAGTCACCTCTTCCCAGTTGCCGCTCTTGACCGCATCGGCCGGCAGCATCCAGGAGCCGCCGACGGTGGCCACGCACTTGAGTGCCAGATAGTCGGCCACGTTTTTCGGGCCGATGCCGCCGGTGGGGCAAAACTTCACCTGGGGCAGCGGCGCGGCAATGGCGGAGAGCGCCTTGGTGCCGCCGTTCGCTTCGGCCGGGAAGAACTTCAGGTGGTCGTAGCCCGCTTCCAGCGCCTGCATCACTTCAGACGGAGTAGCCACACCCGGGATCAGCGGTGCGGTGCTCTTGGCCGCGTGGGCCAGCAGGGCCGGGGTCATCCCCGGGGAGATGACGAAACGGGCACCGGCGGCGACGGCGGCGTCAAACTGCTCGCAGTTGAGCACGGTACCGGCACCGACCATGGCATCCGGCATCGCCTTGGCGATGAGGGCGATGGCATCGAGCGCCACCGGGGTGCGCAGGGTGATTTCGAAGACAGAGATGCCGCCGTCGAGCAGCGCCTTGGCCATCGGCAGGGCCTGATCCAGCTCGTTGATAACCATCACGGGTACCAGCGGGGAGGCGGCAAACACCTCGGCCGGGGTCACTTTCCAGTTCTGCATAGCTCTTCCTTAGTCAAAGATGGTGGCGCCACACTCGGCGCTCGATACCGCGCGACGCATCACGCTGAACAGTTCACGGCCCCACCCCTCTTGTTCCGGAGTGAGGTCAATCTCGGCCTGGGTACGGCCACTCAAATCGGTCAGGCAGTCGAGGCTGCCGTTTACCGCATCAACCCGCAGCAGATCGCCATCGGCAAGCAGGCCGATGGCCCCGCCGTGCAGCGCTTCCGGGGTGACGTGGATGGCGGCCGGGATCTTGCCGGAGGCACCGGAGAGACGGCCATCGGTGACCAGCGCCACCTTGTAACCGGCTTTTTGCAGGTTGCCGAGCACCGGCATCAGCTTGTGCAGCTCCGGCATGCCGTTGGCGGCCGGGCCATTGTGGCGCACCACGATCACGGCATCCTGATTGAGATCGCCCGCCTTGTAGGCCGCTTCCACCGCATGCTGGGAGGAGAAGACCCGCGCCGGCGCTTCAATCACCCGATACTCGGGAGCCACGGCGGAGACCTTGACCACGGCGCGGCCCAGATTGCCCGCCAGCAGCTTGGTGCCGCCGGTGGCCTGGAATCGGCTACCGGAAGGCGACAGCACGCTCGCATCGCCGCTCTCACCGACCGGCTGCCATACCAGCTGGCCGTCGACCAGAGTCGGACGGCTGAGGTAATCCTGCATCTCGCCAAAGACCGGGGTGGCATCCATATGGATCAGCCCCTCTTCGGCCAGACGGCGCATCAGACCGGGCACACCGCCCGCCTGTTCGAAGGCGTTGACGTCGGCCGGGCCGTTCGGGTACATGCGAACCAAGAGCGGCACCACGTCGGAGAGATCGCTGATGTCATCCCAGGTCAGAACCAGACCGGCGGCACGAGCCAGCGCCACCATATGGATGCTGTGGTTGGTGCTGCCGCCAGAGGCGAGCAGGGCCACCAGACCGTTGACCAGCGAGCGCTCATCCAGCACTTCGCTCAGCGGGCGATAGGCGGGGGAGCCTGGGATCATGGCGCTGATGCGGCGTGCCGCCTCAACGGTCAGGGCATGGCGCAGTTCGCTGTGCGGGTGGACGAAGGCAGAGCCCGGCAGCATCAGGCCCATGGCCTCGAACACCAGCTGGTTGGTGTTGGCGGTACCGTAGAAGGTGCAGGTGCCCGCCGCATGGTAGGCGCCGCACTCCATCTGCAGCAGGGCGTCGCGGCCCACTTCACCGGCAGCGTACTGCTGGCGAACCTTCACCTTCTCGTCGTTGCTGATGCCGCTCGCCATCGGGCCGGCAGGAACAAACGCCGTCGGCAGGTGGGCGTGGGAGAGGGCCCCCATGATCTGGCCCGGGGCGATCTTGTCGCAGATGCCGAGCAGCAGGGTAGCATCGAAAGTGTTGTGAGAGAGCGACAGCGCGGTTGCCTGAGCGATCAGGTCGCGGGAGAAGAGGGACATGTCCATTCCCGGCTGACCCTGGGTCACCCCGTCGCACATGGCGGGCACGCCGCCAGCAACCTGAGCACTGTGGCCAAGTTCGGCCAGCGCGCCCTTGATGATATCCGGATAGCCCTGATAGGGCTGATGGGCGCTCAGCATGTCGTTGTAGGCGGTGACGATGCCGACGTTGGCACGGGTCATGTCGAGAATGCGACCCTTCTCGTCACTGCTGCAGGCGGCCACGGCGTGGGCCAAATTGCCACAGGCCAGTGCGGCGCGGGTCTTGCCCTGCTCGGCCTGACGCTGGATGCGGGCCATAAAGGCCTGACGACGGGCAGCACTGCGCTCGCGGATGCGGGCAGTGACGTCGGAAATTACCTTATGAATCATTGGGCTTGCTCCAATGCTGTGACGGCGCGGTCAACCACCTGTTCGAAGGTGCCGTCGATATCGATGTGGAATACACCGGCTTCGCCATCCGGGCGCTCCAGAGTATCGAACTGACTTTGTACCATGCTTTCGCGCATGAAGTGGCCCTTGCGGGCACGCATCCGCTCGAGGATCAGCGGCTGGCTGCCGTCGAGGAAGATGAAGCTGACCGACTCGTTGCCTTCGCGGATCTGGTCGCGGTACTTCTTTTTGAGAGCGGAACAGACGATGATGCCGGTCTCGTTCTTCTGCTCGAGACTGTAGGCGGCGTCGCGGATCCGCTCCAGCCAGGGGGCGCGATCCTCATCGTTGAGGGGGTTGCCGCCAGCCATCTTCTGGATGTTGGCCTTGGGGTGGAGATCATCACCATCGATGAACTTGGCGCCCAGCGCTTCTGCCACCTTGAGGCCCACGCTGGATTTACCGCTGCCACATACACCCATCACGATAATGCACTTACCCGCCATAATTTGACCTCTGTCCCACTTTTCAAAAAACCAGCTGTTGATGGGTTCTAATCTAGCACGTTACCGGTAACATGTTACCGGTAACGATTAAAAATGTGAAGTCTGCCACAGACTGAGCAAACCCATAGTCACCTGGGCATATGATGTTGAGCCCTTGCCATAAATCTAAATAAATCATAAAGATATGGTTTGTCGACGGATCGACAGGGTGTCACTACCGAACTTGGATTAAGGAACGCATAACAATGTCTGACCTCTCCCTGATCATGACGGCCGCCGGCTCGATTGTGCTGCTGCTCTTCCTGGTGATGAAGGCTCGTCTGCACGCCGTCGTCTCCCTCATTCTGGTCTCCATGGTGGCCGGTCTTGCCGCCGGCATGAACCCGGCCGACATCGCCGCCACCATCCAGAAAGGGATGGGCGGCACCCTCGGCTTCGTTGCCGTGGTGGTGGCGCTGGGTGCCATGTTTGGCAAGGTGATGGAAGTGACCGGTGCCCTCGACCGGGTGGCTCACACCCTGCTCGGCAAGTTCGGCGTCAAGCGCGCCAACTGGGCCATGGCCCTGACCGGCTTTGTCTGCGCCCTGCCGCTCTTCTTTGACGTGGCCGTGGTGCTGCTGATCGGCGTCGCCTTCGCCATCGTCCGTCGCGGCGGCGGCAGCGTGGTGAAGATCGGTATCGCCCTGCTGGCGGGTATCGCGACCTGTCAGGCCTTCCTGATCCCGGCTCCGGGCCCGATCCTGGTCGCTTCCCAGCTGGGTGCCGACTTCGGCTATATGATCCTGTTCGGCCTGATCGCCGCCGTACCGGCGCTGATCCTGGCTGGCCCGCTGTTCGGTGACTTCATCAGCAAGATCGTCGATGTGCCGCTGCCCGCCGATGCCCAGAACAGCGTTCACGATGACAGCAAATCCCTGCCCTCCTTCGGGTTGGCCATGGGCCTCATCGGCCTGCCGCTGCTGATGATCGGCCTCAAGACCATCGTCGGCCGCTTCGTCGAGGCGGGCTCTACCCTGCACAACTGGCTGGAGTTCATCGGTCACCCCTTCACCGCCATCATGGTTGCCTGTCTGGCCGCCTTCTATCTGCTGGGTATTCGCCGCGGCATGTCCCGTGACGAGGTAATGAGCGTCTGCAACAGCGCCATCCAGCCGGCCGGCGTCATCATCCTGGTTACCGGTGCCGGTGGCGTGTTCAAGCAGGTGCTGGTTGATTCCGGCGTGGGTGCCGCCCTTGGCAACATGCTGGCCGACTCCGGTCTGCCCATCGTCGCACTGGCCTTCATTCTGGCCGCCGCGGTACGGGTGATTCAGGGCTCCGCCACCGTCGCCATGCTGACCGCCTGTGGTCTGGTGCTGCCGATGCTGGAGCCGCTCGGCCTGAACGGTGCCCAGCTGGCTGCCGTCACCATCGCCATCGGCGGCGGTGCCATCGTGCTCTCCCACGTCAACGACTCCGGTTTCTGGCTGGCCAACCGCTACCTCGGCCTCTCCGAGAAGCAGACCCTGCAGACCTGGACCGTGATGGAGACCATCATCGGCACCACCGGCGGCGTGATGGCGATGATCATTTACAGCTTCCTCTGATCACTGCCGATACGCACAAAAAAGGCCTCACTTGTGAGGCCTTTTTCATCTTTCTGACGATTCTTTCTTTGGCTGAGAGGGCGAGATTGCTAGAATCGCCTATTCATCGCTCCGAGTGGAACGCTTAACCCCGTGATTTCAGGTCTCTCTATGCATTCATCGGCCCATTATCGACAACTGCTGACACGCCTGCCCCAGATCGCCGTCGCGGCAGACCAGTTTGAAGTGCTCTACAGCGCCAAGGATTTCAAGCGCCGCATTCTTGCACTCATTGCCAGTGCTACCCAGCGTATCTATCTGGTCGCGCTCTATCTGCAGGATGACGACGCGGGTCGCGAGATCCTCACCGCCCTCTACGAGGCCAAGCAGCGCAACCCGGCTCTCGACGTCAAGGTGTTCGTCGACTTCCACCGTGCCCAGCGCGGCCTGATCGGCAAGGGCAAGCAGGGTGGCAACCACCTGATGTATCAGGAGATGGCAGCCCGCTACGAGCACAAGATCGAAATCTACGGCGTTCCGGTCAAGGGGCGCGAGCTGCTCGGCGTGTTGCACCTCAAGGGCTTCATCTTTGACGATGCGGTGCTCTACTCCGGTGCCAGCCTCAACGACATCTACCTGCACCAGCAGGATCGCTACCGCTTCGACCGCTATCACCAGATCATCAGCCCGGAGCTGGCCCGCAGCATGGTCAACTACGTGGATGACCTGTTCGTGAAGAGCGACGCGGTGCAGCGACTGGATCGCAGCGACGTGCCCAGCGCCAAACAGCTGAAGGGGCCGATCCGCCGCTTCAAGCTGAGTCTGCGTCAGGGGCAGTACCGCTTCGCCACCATGCCGGTCAACACCCAGGAGGTGGCCATCACCCCGATGGCGGGTCTGGGCAAGCGCAACAACCAGCTCAACCAGATGATCCGCAATCTGGTGCGCTCCACCGAGCGGGAGATCTTCATCTGTACCCCTTACTTCAACCCGCCCAAGGAGTTGAGCAAGGATATCGAGGATCTGCTGCAGCGCGGCTGCAAGGTAACGATTGTGGTGGGCGACAAGACCGCCAACGACTTCTTCATCCCGCCGGAGGAGAAGTTCTCCACCATCGGCGGCCTGCCCTATCTCTACGAGACCAACCTGCGCAAGTTTGCCGAGCGCAACCAGCATCACATCGATGATGGTCGTCTCAACCTGATGCTCTGGTGTTGCGAGCGCAACTCCTACCATCTCAAGGGGATCTTCGTGGATGACGAGTGGGCCCTGCTCACCGGCAACAACCTCAACCCGCGCGCCTGGGCGCTGGATCTGGAGAACGGCCTGCTGGTGCACGATCGTCGCCACCACCTGCGTCCCCAGTTCAATGCCGAGCGGGAGAACATTCTGGCCAACACCAAGCGGATCAGCCACTTCGATCAGGTAGAGCAGATCCACGACTACCCGGAGCAGGTGCGCAAGCTGCTGGGACGGATCCACCGGGTCAAGGCTCATCTGCTGCTCAAGCGGATCATCTGACCCCGGCGCGCACAGCGCCCACCCAGCCCAACGGCAATCAGACCAAGGCCTTCCGTTTTCGGCAGGCCTTTGTTATATCCGCCATCTCCCCCGCGTTGGCGACCCAACCAGCAGCAACTCGGCTTGCATCGGCCCCTCAACAACCCCTATCATCTGGACATATTTACAGTGTTTTCGGGCATCTAATTGATGAAATTGGATAAAATTCCTCTCGACAGCCTCAAGGGTGTCGGCAGCAAGATGCAGGAGAAGCTCGAGCGGCTGGGACTGGCCACGGTACAGGACCTGCTGTTCCACCTCCCCCTGCGCTACGAGGACCGCACCCAGGTGTGGCCCATCGGCGATCTGCCGCCCGGCCTGCACGGCGCCGTCGAGGGGGAGATCCAGGACACTCAGCTGGTGATGGGGCGCCGCCGCATGCTGGTCTGCCGTATCAGCGATGGTACCGGCACCCTCACCCTGCGCTTCTTCAACTTCACCGCCGCCCAGAAGAACAGTCTGGCGACGGGCCGCCTGATCCGCTGCTTTGGCGAGGTACGCCCCGGCAAATACGGGCTGGAGATGGCCCACCCCGAGTACAAGCTGCTCGGCGAGGAGCAGGCCGGCCAGACCGAAGAGGCGCTCACCCCCGTCTACCCGACCACTGAAGGGCTACGCCAACTCACCCTGCGCAACCTCACCGATCAGGCGCTGGCCCAGCTCGACCTCTATGGCGTCGAGGAGCTGCTGCCCGCCGGCCTCTATCCCCACCAGATTGAGTTGGCCGCCGCTCTGAAGCTGCTGCACCGTCCGCCCCCCTCGGTGGCGCTGCCGCTGCTCGAAAGCGGCCAACATCCGGCCCAGCAGCGACTGGTACTGGAGGAGCTGCTGGCTCACAACCTCTCGGTCTTGAAGGTGCGTGCTCAGGCACAAACCCAGCTGGCCCGCGCCCTCAAACCGGCTCCCGCGCTGGTCGAACAGCTGCTCGGCGCCCTGCCGTTCAAGCCCACCGGTGCCCAGAGCCGGGTGGTGGCCGAGATAAGCAAGGATCTGCAACAGAGCCACCCCATGATGCGGCTGGTACAGGGTGACGTGGGCTCCGGCAAGACCCTGGTCGCAGCGCTGGCCGCCCTGCAAGCCATCGGCAACGGCTGTCAGGTGGGTTTGATGGCGCCGACCGAACTGCTGGCGGAACAGCACGCCATCAACTTCGCCAAGTGGCTGGAGCCGCTCGGCATCGGAGTCGGCTGGCTGGCTGGCAAGCAGAAAGGCAAGGCACGGGAGGAGGCGCTGGCCGCCATCGCCGATGGCAGCGTCAAGATGGTGGTGGGCACCCACGCCATCTTTCAGGAGCAGGTGGTGTTCCAGCGTCTGGCGCTGGTCATCATCGATGAACAGCACAGATTCGGGGTGCATCAGCGCCTCGCCCTGCGCGAGAAAGGGGAGCGGGAGGGGGTACATCCCCATCAGCTCATCATGACCGCCACCCCCATCCCCCGCACCCTGGCGATGACCGCCTATGCCGACCTCGACACCTCGGTCATCGACGAACTGCCGCCGGGCCGAACCCCCATCACCACGGTCGCGCTGCCCGACAGCCGTCGCGGCGATGTGATCGAGCGGGTCAAACTCGCCTGCACCGAGGGCAAGCAGGCCTACTGGGTCTGCACCCTGATCGAGGAGTCGGAGGTGCTGGAGTGTCAGGCTGCCGAGGATACCGCCGCCGAGCTGCAAAACCTGCTGCCCGGCCTGCATATCGGGCTGGTACACGGCCGGATGCGCCCGGTCGAGAAACAGCGGGTGATGGAGGAGTTCAAGGCAGGCATACTGCAACTGCTGGTCGCCACCACCGTCATCGAGGTGGGGGTGGATGTGCCCAACGCCAGCCTGATGATCATCGAGAACCCGGAACGGCTCGGGCTGGCGCAGTTGCACCAGCTGCGCGGCCGGGTCGGACGCGGAGCGGTAGCCTCTCACTGCGTGCTGCTCTATCATGCCCCCTTGTCCAAAACGGCCCAGAGCCGGCTCGGGGTGCTGCGTGAGACCAACGATGGCTTCCTCATCGCCCAGCGCGATCTGGAACTGCGCGGCCCGGGGGAACTGCTCGGCACCCGCCAGACCGGTCTGGCCGATCTCAAGATCGCCGATCTGGTGCGGGATCAGCCGCTTATTCCGCAGGTACAGAAGATGGCGCGCTTCCTTATGGATAGGCATCCGAGTCATGTCGAACCCTTGATACGGCGCTGGCTTGGCTTGCGGGATCACTATTCCAATGCCTGATCGAGGTAGATGCAAAAGATGGGCACATGTCCTTATGGATAGGCACCCGAGCCATGTCGACCCGCTGATCCGCCGCTGGCTCGGCCTGCGTGATCACTACTCCAACGCCTGACCACATAACAGAAACAGGAGGAAAGCACTTATGAATTCCTGGCTACGCGGCCTGCTCTACACCTTTGCCTTCCTGCTGCTCTTTGTCTGGGTTGCCCTCGGCCTGTTCGACGCCGAGCGCGCCAAAGGCCCCATCGCCAGCTGGATCAGCCAGCAGACCGGCGTACCGGTCACCATAGGACGACTGGTATTCAACCCGCTCCACCCCTACACCCTGCTGGCGGAGCAGGTGCGCTACGGCGATGCCGTCTCCCTCGACAAGATCTATCTGGAGATCGAGAGCATCGACTGGCTGAGCCGCGATGTGCGGATCGCCCATCTCGACCTCATTCGCCCCGCCATCAAGCTGCCGCTGCCCAACCAGCTGCCCAGCCTGCCGGTGCACTCCCTCTCCATCGGTGACAGCACTATAGACAGGCTGAGCCTTGAGAGCGACGGGCTGACCCTGCGCGGCCTCAACGCCACCCTGAGCGACTGGGATCTGATCGATCCGAAACGCCAGCCACAGGCCAACCTGACTCTCAACATCGGCCAGCTGGAGACACCGCAGTTCACCTTCGCCCGTCTCAGCCTGAAAGGGCGGCTGGAGGGAGAGGTGCTGCGCAGCGACAAGCTGGTGACCAACCTGTTTGACGGCCTGCTGGAGAGCGGCATGGTGCTCGACTGGCCGGCACGAACCCTCGAACTGCACGATCTCAAGGCGCGCGGCATGCGGGTCGAACTGGGGGATCTGGCACAGCACCAATTCCCCCTGCGGCAGGTGTCGCTGGATCGCGGCCAGTTCGACCAGGTGAGCATCAACTCCATCGAGCAGGAGCTCTCCTTCAACAACTTCAGTGGCCAGCTCACCGCCTTCAACTGGCAGGCTGGCAGCCAGCCAAGCGGCTATCTGGCGGGCACGCTGGGCGACATGGGGCGCGGCCTGTTCCAGCTGGAGGGGATCAAGGGCAAGCTCGCCTTCTCGCCCCCGCAGCTCGACGGCGAACTGCAGGGCAAAGCCTATGAAGGGGAGTTCAATGTCGAGCTCTCCCTCGACACCCAGCAGCAGAAGCTGACCCTGAAAGACGTGGCGCTGAGCGGCATGGATATCAGCCTGCCGCAGGGGTGGTGGCAGGATTGGCAGGGCTGGCGCCCGCAGCAGGTGGATATCCGCAAGCTGGCGTTCGACAAGCTCAAGGTGCTCTCCTTCGACGATTCCATCCCTCTGTCGCTGACCGGCTGGCAGCTCTACCTGAGCGATCTCGCCCTGCGCGGCAATCAGCCCGGCCCGCTGCTTGGCCGTGCCCGTATCGAGAGCAAGTGGTTCGAGCTGGTGTGGGATGGCCTCAGCGCCCGCAACGGTGAACTGGATGGCGAGCTGACCCCCAGCTCCTGGCAGCTGGGCAAGCTCACCAGCTCGCTGCCGGATGAGGGCAGCCTCAGCATGAGCGGCCAGTGGGCACGCGAACCGGGCCAGAGCAGCACCCTGCAGTTGAAGGCGACCAAGCTCGATCTGGAGCAGTGGGGCAAGATGTTCGGCTCTCCTGTTTCCTTCTCCGGCAAGGCAGACCTGAGTGCCGACCTGCAGGCGGAGCACGGCAGCGCACCGGGTGAGTGGCGCAGCACCCTGCAGGGCAACTTCGCCCTCGACGCCAACGAACCCTTCTGGGACAAGGTGAAGATAGACCCGCTGCTGGATCAGTGGTTCAAGCAGGCAACGGCGCCGGCGCTCAATCCGGATCAGCTGTGGCAGGCGATGCAGGGGGGCGATACCCCCTTCTACCGCGTCAGGCTGCAGGGCAAGATCGACAAGGGGCAGCTGCAGCTCGAACAGGCTGGCGCCTCCACCATCACTCACCTGCTGGGTGCGCAGGGCGGCCTCGATCTGGTCAAGGAGCAGTGGCAACTCGATCTGGGAGTGCTCAACGGCAACCGCTGCGCCGAGCTTATCGGCCAGTGGCGCGGCCCGCTCACCGCGCCTACTCTGAGCTGGGATTTCAAGCAGAAGCCGGATGGCTGCGGCTGGGAGACCGGGGTGCGCTACCCGCCACAGGGCAACAGTGCGCCACTCTGGCGACCGGCTCCTGCGCCAAAAGCTCAAGCCCAAGCCCAAGCCGAGCAGGCGACCAACAGCCCGCAAGGGTAAAACAAACAAGGCCTCATGATGAGGCCTTGTTTGTTTTGTGGCGAAGCACGTTGCCGTTAATGGCCCGGTCGCTTGACCGGCTGCACCACGTAGTGACCGCAGAACTCCGCCGCCAGCTTGCCGCCGCTGAACAACTGGATATTGAGGCTGAAGGTGGCAGGCTCGCCCCGTTTGAGCGGCTGCAGCACGGCGGGCATCCCCTCGCGGGCCACCCGCGCCTCCGGCTCCTCATCGACCGGGCCATGATATTTGATGGAGCTCTCGGCCAGCACAGGTTCGCCCACCAGCCCCTCTTCTTTAAGTTGCAGCCAGATTAGTCCCCAACCCGCCAGCACACACTGGCTGTAGACACTGCCGGCAAACATGCTGCCGTGCACGTTGAGGTTGGCCGCCAGATTGGCCTTGAGGTGGAAGGTCTGACCATCGTAGTGGCTGATGTGCATCCCCATCTTCTCGCTGATGGGCACCCCGCGCGACCAGCGGGTGGTGAGATCCTGACACCACTCCGGGCGATACTGGATGGTCTGCAACGGGCTCAGGGATTTGATCATCTGGCGATGGGGAATGCGGCCAAAGGAGACGGGGCCGCCCCCCACTTCGAGAAAACCGCACTTGCGATAGAACTCCACCGCCTCCTGACGGGCGTTCATCACCAGCCGCTTCACCTTCTCGCTGCGGGCCAGCTGCTCGAGATCCTCCACCATTCGGACACCCAGCCCCTGGCCGCGATATTCGGGACGCAGCGCCATAAAGCGGATCTGCGCCTCGTCACCGCCGATAAAGAGACGCCCCACCGCGATGGGGGTGCCATCGGGTGCCAGCATCAGCCGGTGAATGGCAACCGTGTCGTATTCGTCCCGCTCGGAACCGACGGGCAGATTGAAGGGTTTACGCAGAAGTTCCCAGCGCAACTGGTAATAGGCATCCAGCTCGGCGGCTGTCTGAGGGGTGACTACCCGATACATAGTTTCATCCTTGAGTTTGCGCCGACTGGCAGATGGAAGGGCTTACACAGACGTTTCCAGCGCAGCTTGCAGTAAGTACCCGGCTCGGCTGCCGTTTGGGGGGTGACCACCCGGTACATAGATCGATCCTTGAGTTACACTGGTCGGAAACCATCTTGCCGTGCAAATTCATGGACTTCAATCTGCAAGCGTACCAAGCCGATCACTTGTTGCACCTCAGCGTCAAGCCCCAGCGCCGCCTCACCGTGCAGGAAAACAACCAGCACCGCTGGCTGGAGATAGATGGCGTGGTGCAATCCGCCATGTCGCTCGCCGACCCCGCAGCCCTCTGTCTGCCCCATCAGCGGGTCATCGCCTGCCTGCTGCCGGAACAGGCCGGGCAGATCCTCGAACTCGGGCTGGGTGGCGGCGATCTCACTCGCCATCTGAGTCAGCGCTGGCCCGATGCCCGCCACGAGTGTGTCGATCTCGACGAAGAGGTGCTGACCGTTTATCAGCAGTTTTTCCAGCATCAGGAGAGTGATGAACGCGCCGCGCCGGCACTCCATCAGGCCGATGCCCTCGCCTTTCTGGAGCAGAGCGAGCAGCAGTACGATCTCATCCTGCTCGATCTCTTCAGTCAGGATGGCAACCCGCTGCTGCTGTTTCAGGAGCGGCTCTACCGGGCGCTGGCTCCCCGCCTCTGCGGCACTCTGGTCATCAACCTGTTGCCACGCACCGAACTGGAGCTAACCCACGCCCTGACACTGATAGAACAGTGGATTGGCCCGGCTACCCCCTATCCGGTCGCAGGGCTCATCAACGTGATCGTCCACGTCATACCGCGGGATCAGGCATCCTCAGACCTGTAGCCAGAAGGTAACCGGGCCGTCGTTGACCAGCGCCACCTTCATGTCGGCGGCAAAACGCCCGGTTGCGGTCGGGATGCCGCTGGCAGCAGCCTTCGCCACGAAGTAGTCATAGAGGCGTTCGGCCTCGCTCGGGTGGGCACCGCAGGAGAAGCTGGGACGCATCCCGCTCTTGGTATCGGCCGCCAGGGTAAACTGGGAGACCACCAGCAGGCTGCCGCCGATCTGGCTGACATTGAGGTTCATCTTGCCGTTCTCGTCACTGAAGACCCGATAGCCGCTCACCTTGTGCAGCAGTTTGTCGGCCTTGGCCTCATCATCCCCCTGCTCCACCCCGAGCAGCACCAGCAGCCCCTGACCGATGGCGCCGGTCACCTCTCCCTCGACAGTCACGCTGGCCTCGGAGACCCGCTGAATCAGTGCAATCACATCCCTCTCCTCTCAAAACAGAACGACCGCCCCGGCTCGATTGCAGGGGCGGTCGTCGATGCTACCAATAAACCGGTGGCCAAGGCGATGGCTTAGCCAAGCTCCTCGCTCGCCGGCTTCTCGTACTCGCCGAGGCAGGCGGTAGTCTCCGCACCAAGCAGCACCACCAGCCAACTCAAATAGACCCAGACAAACAGGATCGGGATGGTGGCCAGCGCGCCGTAGATGGCCTGATAGGAGGGGAAGCTGGTGATGTAGATGGCAAAGCCGCGCTTGGCCAGCTCGAACAGGGTCGCAGCCACCAGCGCGCCGATAAAGGCGTGTGCCAGCCGCACCTTGCAGTTCGGTACCACGGTATAGACCAGCAGGAAGGTGAGCACCGAGAAGAGGAACGGCAAGCCGCGCAGCAGCAGATAACCGATGCCGAACAGGCTCTCGGCGCCAAACAACCGCAGCGAGAAGATGTAGGAGGAGATGGCGATACTGGCCCCGATAAGCACGGGCCCCAGGGTGAGGATCATCCAGTACATGGCAAACGCCTGCGCCAACGGGCGGCCCTGGGTCGAACGCCAGATGTAGTTGAGGTTCTTGTCGATGGCGGAGATCAGCATCAGCGCCACCACCACCAGCGCCCCGATCCCCACCGCCGTGGTGTTGGTGGCATTGGCGACGAAGCCGTCGATGTACTCCTTGAGCACCTCTCCCGCCGTCGGCACGAAGTTGTGGTAGACGAACTGCTCCATCGCCTGTTTGAGGCTCTGGAACACAGGGAAGGCGGACATCATGCCAAAGACCACGGCGATCATCGGCACCAGCGAAAGCAGGGTGACATAGGCCAGATAGCCGGCGGTGACCGTCAATCGGTCCTGCTGGAAACGGCCCCAGACAAACTGGGCAAAGTGGCGACCATCATGGCGCAAGAAGGAGAGGGCGTGGGCCAAACGGCCGCTGACAGGCTGCTGCATCTTGATTCTCGTTAGCGTCATAGTGGCAATATTGTGTCAGAGGAGAGCGCTGTTTGACCACCTTTGAACCCGATTTGCCCCCATCTCCCCCAACCAGTCACCCGGCTGGCGTCTCTGACTGTCGCCAAAAGCAGAGATAAAAACGGCCCCGCTATGGGGCCGTTTGCAATGCTGGATTACAGCATGTAGTTCGCAGGCAGCTCGATGCGGGCGACGCCGGAGGCCACCGCCGCCAGCGCCACGGCGCGGGCTACGCGCGGCAGCAGACGGGCATCCATCGGCTTGGGAATAACGTAATCCTTGCCGAAGGCGAGCTCGCTGACCCCGGCGGCGGTCAGCACCTCGGCCGGCACCGGCTCCTTGGCCAGCGCGCGGATCGCCTCGACCGCGGCAATCTTCATGGCATCGTTGATGCGGCTGGCACGGGCATCCAAGGCACCGCGGAAGATGAAGGGGAAGCAGAGCACGTTGTTGATCTGGTTCGGGTAATCGGAACGACCGGTACCCATGATGAGGTCGCTGCGCACCCCGTGGGCCAGTGCCGGTTTGATCTCCGGATCCGGGTTGGAGCAGGCGAAGATCACCGGATTGGGCGCCATCAGGGCGACCGCTTCGGCGGGCAGCACATCGGGGCCGGAAACACCGACAAACACATCCGCCCCTTCGATAACATCCATCAGGGTGCGCAGCGGGGTCTCGTTGGCGAAGCGCTGCTTGTACTTGTTGAGATCGCTGCGGCCGGTGTGGATAACACCCTGACGATCCAGCATGAAGATGTTGTGCGCCCTGGCACCACACTTGATCAGCAGGTCCATGCAGGCGGTGGCGGCAGCCCCCGCCCCCATGCAGACGATGCGGCTGTCGCTGATGAGCTTGCCCTGGATCTCCAGCGCGTTGAGCAGACCGGCAGCGGTGACGATGGCGGTACCGTGCTGGTCATCATGGAACACCGGAATATCGCAGCGCTCGATCAGCGCCTGCTCGATCTCGAAACACTCCGGCGCCTTGATATCTTCCAGATTGATGCCGCCGAAGGTATCGGCGATAGCCGCCACCGTGTCGATGAACTGCTGGCTGGTCTCGTGCTTCACCTCGATGTCGATAGCGTCGATGCCGGCGAAGCGCTTGAACAGCAGGGCCTTGCCCTCCATCACCGGCTTGGAGGCCAGCGGCCCCAGATTGCCCAGACCCAGAATGGCGGTGCCGTTGGAGATGACGGCCACCAGATTGCCCTTGCCGGTATAACGGTAGGCATCGGCCGGGTTGGCGGCGATCTCGCGCACCGGCTCGGCGACACCCGGGCTGTAGGCCAGCGCCAGATCGCGGGCGGTTTCGGCAGGCTTGGTCAGGGCGATGGCAATTTTGCCCGGTACGGGCTGGGCGTGGTAATCGAGTGCTTCTTGACGCAGATCGGACATGGGGGACCCCGATGTGGTTGGTGCAAATGAGGTGCCGGCAGGGGGCACGCAGAAGGGCGGGGATCATAAAAGAAAGCGGTGGGCATGCCCAGCAGATCATGCTGCCACTAGCCAGATCAGACCAGTTTGTTTAGCACCATCCCCCAGCCACAGATACCACTTTAGTTATAGATCCTGCACTACAGGTGCAAAAAATGGCGGCAAGTTGCCCTGCCGCCATCATGTGCCCCTGCGTGCCGATTACTGACCCGAGTAGACCGGCAGCAGGTTCGCCATCGCGAGGAAGTGGAACAGTGCGGTCGCCAATCCGAACAGGATCAGCAGCCAGGCCACCAGCTTGCCACCCGGGGTGACGAAATGGGGGGCTGCGCTGCCACCGGCAGCCCGGGCGCGGAACTTCAGCACCAGCAGCGCCGGAATAAGACAGGTCCACACTGTGGCCACCGCGCCGGCATAACCGATGGCCAGCAGGAAGCCGAACGGGAAGAGCAGCGAGAGCAGCAGCGGTGGCAGGAAGGTAACAGCCCAGCTCTTGCAGCGACCGGCACGACTGTTGTCGAACTTGAACAGATCCGCCAGATAGTCGAACACCCCGAGCCCCACCCCGATAAAGGAGGAAAGAATGGCCGCCATGGAGAAGCCGTTGATAGCGCTGGCCACCCGCTCCGACTCGATGACACCGGAGAGCGCCTTCAGCAGCACGTTCACATCGCCGCCCTGGGCAATCACGGGGGCGAACTCCTGACGGGGCAGGTTGCCGAAGATCCCCAGCAGCCAGAGCACATAGAGCGCCAGCGCGATCAGGGTTCCCCCCAGAATCGCCCACTTTGCCTGCCGTTCGTTCTGGTAGTAGGCGCGCAGGGAGGCAACCGAGTGGTGATAGCCAAACGAGGTGAGCGCCACCGGCAGCATCGCCATCGCATAGGGGGCGTAGTGACTCTCACCACCAGCCAGATCGAGCAGGGTCGGCAGCTTGATATGGCCGAGCAAACCGGTCACACCGAGGGCGAAGCTGATGATCATGAAGGCGATCAGCACCACAGAGATGCGGTCAACGGCGCGGGTCGAGTGCCAGACCACCAGCGAAAACACTGCCACAAACAGCACGGAAGCGAGCTTGCTGTCGATCCCCAGAATCCCCTGCAGGATGGCGCCCGAGGAAGTAATGTAGGCGTAGAGCAGAATGCCGCCGACAAAGTAGACCGAGAGATTGTTGAAGAAGTTGAGCCGCTCCCCCAGCAGTTCGCGGGTCACGGTATTGAAGGAGACGCGCATGTCGTGGTGCTGGAAGGCTTCCAGCAGCATCCAGCCGGAGAGGGTCATCATCACCATGGTGACGGTCAGTGCCAGCACAGACCAGAGGGTCCAGGCCCCCGCCCCCGAACTCGGCAGACCGAGCATGCCAGCCCCCACGCAGACGCTGGCGATAATGCAGGCGCCCCCCAAAATTGATGGTTTTTTCTTCATAATCCCTTCTTTTTTCTGACTGGTTATCTATCCGCGGTAAACAAGACCGCGGCATGATGCCAGCCTTTGCCCGGGGAAGCACCTCAATATGGGCCAAAGGGAAGCGCCTGACTGGCCACAGCCAGCGCCATCAGCGCGAAGCCAAGAGGTTTAATCCATTACGGGGATCCCGGCTTTCGCCTCCGCCTCTCTGGCGATTGCCTCGGTCATCCCCTGAAAAATGAAGAGGTGGAACGGCAGCATGGCGAGCCAGTAGGCCAGCCCCCAGGCGCCCTGCGGATGCCAGTGAGCGGTGACCCGGATACGGGTCAACCCGGACTCCTCCGGCAGGATGTTGAACTCCAGCCGACCCACGCCCGGGGCCTTCATGTTGAACAGCAGATCGAGCCTGCGCCCCTCATCCACCCCGAGGATCTGCCAGGAGTCGAGCATGTCACCCTTCACGAAGCGATCGGGATTGCTGCGGCCACGGGTGCGAGCCGGACCGCCGATCAGGTGATCCATCCATTCGCGCACCACCCACAGCTGATTCATGTAGAAGTAGCGCTTCTCGCCACCCAACTGCTGCAACACCTGCCACACCACCTCGGGGGAGGCGAGACAGATGGCATCGCCGCTGGCGGTACGGTCATAGAAGCCATATTCGGGATGGCGCCAGCGCAGGCCAAGGGGGGTCTCCTGCCCCTGCTGCTCGGCCCCCAGCTTCTGCTCCAGCGCCAGACTCTCGGCCAGTGCCTCGTCGAAGCTGAGCAGGGTCTGTGGCAGTAGGGCACGCAGCGGGCCATCATCGGCCGGAATATCGTGCTTGAGGCCACCCACCAATGCCTTGGCCACCGGCTGCGGCACCGAAGTGACAAACTGCAGCCACCAGGCGGAGAGACGCGGACTCAAAAACGGGATGGGAATGATGGGACAGCGCTTGCCGATATGGGCGGCGAACTTCTGCAACTGCTGTTGATAGCTGAGCAGTTCTGGGCCGACCGCATTGAAGATGCGACCATCCACCTCGTCGGCTTCCACCAGCCCACCCAGATAGTGCAGCAGGTTGGACAGCGCAATCGGCGGCGTGCGCGAGCGCACCCACTTTGGCGTCACCATCAGCGGCAGGTTGAACACCAGATCCCGCATCACCTCGAACGCCGCCGAGCCGGGCCCGACAATGATACCGGCACGCAGCTCCACCGTCGGTACGCCGGATTCACGAAACAGCTCGCCACAATGGCGGCGGGAGTTGAGATGGCGGCTGTTGCACTGCTCCGGCTGGATTGCCCCGAGATAGATGATACGGCGCACCCCGGCGGCGCGGGCGGCGGCAGCAAAGTTCTTTACCCCCTGCTGCTCCAACCGGTGAAAATCGGCTCCCGCTCCCATGGCGTGCACCAGATAGAAGACGGTATCTATGCCCGCCAGCGCTGGCAGCAGGGTGATGGGCTTGAGGCTATCGGCGAGGCGAAACTCGCCCCCCTCAGGCAAGCGGCAGGGACGGCGCGCCCCGGCAATCACCCTGTAGCCCAGCGTTTGCAGGTGAGGCACCAGATAGGAGCCTATATAGCCCGCCGCCCCCATCACCAGACAGTTTCTCATCCTCTCTCCCCTTCCCTTATCGTCCCGGCTACCGGGCTGGCAACCTGAATGCCCATCATCCAGCCTCACCGTCACTTTGCAACATGGAACTAACAATTCTGCCTGTTAGTCCGATTTGGTGTTAATCCCGGTTCATTCTCTGGTCGATAACTGACCAGATGTATAGCGCCGAGGGCGAAGATATGCGCATCGATCACTACGACCTCCAAGGGGAGGTGCAATACCGGCAGCAACAGGCGCAAGCCCGCAAGGTGCGCAGACTGGGACCGGTCACGCCACAGGCCAATGGCACCAACGGGACGGCCGCCACACCGTCATCCGGCGAGCAGCGAACCACCCTGATGCAAGCCAGTGCCCTGACGCTGCAAGCCAGCAGCCGGAGCAATACCCAGACTCCCCCGCAGACGACAGCCGCACCAGCCAAAGCGGAGGGGAGTAAAAATCAGGAGGAGAACGGCGTTCCCAACGACGGGCTCGACAACCACCAGCGGCTTATCAAGCTGATGATCGAGGCGATGCTGGGCCACGAGATAGAGCTGCCGGATCCTATCAAACCGACCGACCAGAGCGCGGAGGGGGTGAACTCCCCGACGGGCGACAGCAGTCAACCCGCCGCCGAGCCGGATCAACTGGTGGAAGTAACCGACAGCCTGCTGCAAAAGGAGCAGCTCAACGTAGTCGCCTCGGCCAGCATAGAGACTCAGGATGGCCAGAGCCTGCAACTTGATCTCGGTTTTGTGCTGGACTGGCGCCAGCTCGATATCAGCAAGCGCCGCACTACCCTCAATGCCCTCAAGGATCCGCTGGTGCTCAGTCTGGATGGAAAAATCGCCGGCCTGACCGACGCCCGGGTCAAGTTCGACATCGATCAGGATGGCAAAGAGGACAGCCTGCCGGGCCTGCGCGAAGGGAGCGGCTTTGTGGCGCTGGATCGCAACGGCAACGGCACCATAGATGACGGCGGCGAGCTGTTCGGGGCCCGCTCCGGCAACGGTTTTGGCGAGCTGGCAACCCTGGATGAGGATGGCAACGGGGTGCTGGACGAGCGGGATAGCCAGTTCTCGGCGCTGCAGTTCTGGCAGCCGGAACACTCCCCCATCGCTCTGGTGGAGCTGGGGATCGGCGCCATCCTGCTCCATCCCCTCGACACCCCCTTCAACCATCTGGGGGAAAGCGGCAATCAGGGTGTACTGCGCCAGTCCGGTCTCTATGTGACCGAGCAGGGCAAGGGCGGCTGGGTGCAGCAGATCGACCTGCGGGTCTGAAACCGGCACCCGCATGGCAAACCCGGTCGCGGACGAAGCCCGTCAGCGACCAGAACCTGACTCAATTCAGCTCGGTGGGGTCGATATCCAGACTCCAGCGTACCCGCTTGGTCTCGGACCACCCTTCCAGCTCCTTCACCGCCCAATCGAGCAGCTGGGCCAGTGGAGCCCGGTTCGGCCCCTGCACCAGCAACTGCATGCGGAACTTGCCCGCCTTGCGCTCCATAAAGCCGCTGATGGGCCCGAGCACCTGAACATGGGGATAGTGAGCGCTGCGCAGGGTATCGGCGAGGCGGCTGAGGAACAGCTGCACCTCGTCACGGCCGTTGGCCTCGGCCCGAAACAGTCCCTGATAGCTGAACGGCGGCAGCCCCAGCAGGCGGCGCTCTTTCAGCGCCGTGTCGGCGAAGTGGCCATAGCCGTTCTGGGTCAGATCCTGCAGCAGGGCGTGCTCGGGATGGTGGCTCTGCAACACCACCAGCCCGGGCTTGCTGGCGCGACCGGCACGGCCCGCCACCTGGGTGTAGAGCTGGGCCAGTTTCTCGGCGGCGCGAAAATCGGCACTGAATAGAGCACCATCCACATCCAGCAGTCCGACCAGCGTCACATCCGGGAAGTGGTGGCCCTTGGCCAGCATCTGGGTACCGATCAGGATCTTGTACTTGCCCGCCTTGATGTCGCCGAGGTGGGTCTCCAGCTCCCCCTTGCGACGGGTGTTATCCCGATCGATACGCACCACCGGATATTGCGGGAAAACAGTGCCGAGCAGCTGCTCCAGCTGCTCGGTGCCCACTCCCGAGCCGATGAGCTCGTTGCTGCCACACTCGGGGCAATGGTGGGGCAGCGGGCGCACGCTGTCGCAGTGGTGGCAGTGTAGCCGCCGCCCGGCCTGATGCCAGGTGTACCAGGCATCGCAGCGCTCACAGGCGGCGCTCCAGCCGCACTGGTGACAGATCAGGGCCGGGGCATAGCCACGGCGGTTGAGAAACAGCATCACCTGATTGCCCGCCGCCAGATGCTCTGCCATCAGCTGCTCCAGCTGAGGGGATAGCCCAGCCTGCAGCCGCACGTTCTTGATATCCAGAATCACCTGACGGGCGGTCTGGGCGTTACCGGCACGACGGGTCAGAGTGAGATGGTGATACTTGCCGGTGCGGGCGTTGTGCAGCGTCTCCAGCGACGGGGTAGCAGAGCCAAGCAGGATGGGGATCCCGGCACGATGGGCCCGCATCACCGCCAGATCCCGCGCGTGGTAGCGAAAACCGTCCTGCTGCTTGAAGGAGCCGTCGTGCTCCTCGTCGATGATGATGATGCCGAGGTTGTGAAACGGGGTGAACACCGCAGAGCGGGTGCCGATCAGGATGGCAGCGCCGCCGTCGCGGCAGGCGAGCCAGGCGTCGAGCCGCTCCCGATCGTTCATGGCCGAGTTCATTGCCACCACCGGCACGTTGAAGCGGCGCCGAAAGCGGTTGATGGTCTGCGGGGTAAGGCCTATCTCCGGTACCATCACCAGCGCCTGCTTGCCCGCCTTGAGCAGCGGCTCGAGGATGCTCAGGTAAACCTCGGTCTTGCCGGAGCCGGTGATGCCATCCAGCAGGAAAGCACCGAACTTGTCGCTCTGGCTGGTAACGGCAGAGACGGCCAGCGCCTGCTCGCCGTTGAGGCGCAGCCCCTCCCCCGGTTCAAAACGGGCAGCCCAGTCGCCATCGTGGCTCGGCTCCAGCGAACGCTTCTCCAGCAGTCCCTTCTTCTCCAGCGCGGTGAGTGCGGCAATCTGGATCTCCTCCTGCTTGAGGGCGGAGGGGGTCTGCGGCCCCTTGCGCAGCAAGGCGAGCGCCTGCTGCTGCTTGGCCGCCCGCTTGAGCTCGTTAAGGTCGATGGCCATACCGGCGTCGGTGGCAAACCAGAACTCCAGCTCGCGATAGGCGGCAGGCACCCCCTTGCGCACCAGCACCGGCAGGGCGTGCGGCAGCACCTCTCCCAACGGGTGCTGGTAGTAGCTGGCGCTCCAGTTCATCAGCGCCAGAATGTCAGGCCCCAGCACGGGGGCACTATCCAGCACCCGCTTGATGGGTTTGAGCTTGTTGCGAGTCACCTGGCTCTCGGCCGGGTGATCCACCACCAGCCCGACCAATGTCTGCGGGCCGAAAGGGATCTCGACCCGACAACCGGGAGCAGGTAACGGCAGGGGGGAGAGATAGTCGAAATGACGGCGTAGCGGCACCGGTACAGCCACACGAACCAGATCCAGCGTTTGGGAAGAATTCACCAGAGGTTGCCTATTTTTTCTGCGAAGCCACTTGCCTGATCTCAGGCATTTCCTATATTATTCGCAGCCTTTGAAACTGTGTTCAACAATCGTGTGGTGTCCGACAAGAGATCGGATGGCGACACGGCCTATTACTTTGAGGTTGTCCATGAAAGCTGGTATCCATCCTGACTACGTAGCCATCACCGCCAAGTGCTCTTGCGGTAACGTCATCAACACTTTCTCTACCATCGGTAAAGATCTGAACCTGGACGTGTGCTCCGAGTGCCACCCGTTCTACACCGGCAAGCAGAAAGAAGTTTCTAGCGGCGGCCGCGTAGACAAGTTCAACAAGCGTTTCGGTGCGATGACTTCCAAGAAGTAATTCTACTTCTGACGAATTCTGAAAAAGACGCCTTATGGGCGTCTTTTTTGTTTCTGTGGTCTTCCAATCATTCACGTTTTTCGCCCGTGAGGTTTAGTGCCCACGCTCGCGCACCCTGCGCAGATAGACATATCCCTCCCCCGGACTCCCCCAGCGCGCCTTGCCCGCCAGATCATAAGCCCGATCCAGCAGTCTGACACTGTTGGGACCAATCCAGACATGCTGCACCAGCGTGCTGGCGCCACCGAAATCGGTAGCACAGTGGCCAACCCGGGTATGACCGGCATATTCACCGGATGGCGTGCGGCTCAACCAGATCTCGCAGCCACGGCGCAGAGATAGTTGCTGGGGGGTGAGGCTATCGAGCAATTCCGGATTGTGCCAGGCGCCGGCAAAGTCGGTGGCCCGCGGCATGGTCAGCTCGGCCATCAGAATGCGTCCGTCAGGACTGGGGGAGAAACGGTAGATCCGCTGGCGGAAGGGGCGAACGGCCCGCAGGGTCAGATACTGCTCGGCATAGACCCAGCGATAACCCTGATAGCCACGCCAGATCTCCACCAGACGCAGTTCAGCGCTGGTAAAGCGGTCGTCATATCGCGCCTGCTCCTGGCTCGAAAAATCACCGCTGAACCAGCTGAGCAGCGGCTCCATGCCGGAAACTGTGGCCCGGGATGATACTCCTGCCGATACCAGACAGGAGCAAAATAGCCCGAATACGGCCACCAGCAACTTTATCATCGAATCCTTCCGAATCATCATAGTGGCGGCGATTATATGAGCGAAGCTGTTCAATAACAGCCATTACGATCAAATCATTGCCACTCTGGTGAAAAAACCTCGCAAGGATGCCCGCCCGATCACTAAACCCGGTATTTCGCGACCGCCTGATTCAGCAGCTTGGCCTGCTCGTTCAGACCCTGACTGGATCTGGCATTCTCCGCTGCCATGGCGCTCGACTCCTGTGCAATGTCGCGGATGTTGTTGACGTTGCGGTTCACCTCGTTGGCAACCAGGCTCTGTTCCTCGATCGCTGCCGCAATCTGGGTGCTCATATCCATGATGTGGGTAACATCCTGAGTGATCTGCTCCAGCAGTGCCCCCGCCACGTTGGCCTGATCAGAACTGCGACTCCCCTGCTCGCGGCAGGTCGCCATCACCTCGACGATACTGCCGGTCTGCTTCTGCAGCGAGCTGATGATGCCGGCGATCTCCTGCGTCGATTTCTGGGTACGGATGGCAAGGCTGCGCACCTCATCCGCCACCACCGCAAAACCGCGCCCCTGATCCCCCGCCCGCGCCGCCTCGATCGCCGCGTTGAGGGCCAGCAGGTTGGTCTGCTCGGCAATACCGCGGATCACGTCCAGCACCGAGCCGATGGTCTCGCTCTCTCTTTGCAACTGGCCAACCTCGCGCGATGAGTGCTCGAGATTGTCAGCCAGCAAGCGGATCTGGTCGACGGTATTCTCCACCGCACTGCGCCCCTCCATCGCCTTGTTGTTGGTCGCCTGGGCATTGTTGGCAGCCTGCTCGGTATTGCGGGCGATCTCCTCTATGGTGGAGCCCATCTCGGTCGAGGCGGTAGCAACCATGTCGGTCTCCTGCAGCTGACGAGCCGCGCCCTCACTGGTACGTTTAACGTTGTCCGAGAGGTGATCTGCCGCCTCCGTCAGGGTATGCACGCTCTGCTTCACATCGCCAATCAGGTTGCGGAACCCGCCCAGCATCACATCGAGGTTACCCGCCAGTTGAGCCATTTCATCGGCGCCCTGCAGCTCGATCTTGAGGCGCAGGTCATTATCCTGGCGAATGCGATTGACGGTATCATTTACCCGGCTAATGGGACGATCGATGCTGCGACCCAGCAGCACGCTCATGATACCTATCAATACGATGATCACCCCGCCACACACCAGCATCAGGGTATTGAGGCGAGCAGTCTGCTGATCCAGCTCACCGGCGATATGCTGGTCGACGGCAGAGAACACCTGCTCGGTCTGATGAACCAGACCCCGCATCTGGTTGCGCAGCCCTTCATCCTCATTCAGCCCCAGCACCTGCATACCCTGCACCAATGCAACAAAGTCCTGTCGGTACTGTTCACTCGCCTGTTCCAGCTTGCCGCGGTCGGCCTCCGGCAAGGCGGCCAGACTCTGCTGAAAACTCTTGTGCAGAGTCTGGAAACGGTCGAGATACTGGACATCGGATCGCAGCATGAAGTCTTTCTCCGCCCGTCTCAGCTGCAGCATGGTGATGAGCAACCCCTGCTGATCCAGCTTTTTGAGGCCATCTTCCACTTCATGCACGGCAGTCCGCAGCTTGCCATAGAGCCCATCCTCCGGCCCCAAACCAATCTTCTGCTGCTGGGCAACCAGCTCCAGAAATGCCTTGCCGTAAGCCGCCATCTGCTGATCCAGCCTGGCCAGATCGGCATGCACCGCAGCCAGGTTGTCGTCACGGCCCAGGGTCTCGTCCAGCTGGTGGAACTGCGTCATGACCTCATTGAAATGGTTAACGAAGCTCAGATCCTTGCGCAACAGGAAATCCTTCTCGGCCCGCCGCAGATTCAGCATGGCGATCTCCAGCCCGTCCACATTGCGCTGGGCTTGTGTCAGGCTGCGGGTGACCTGGCTCGAATAGATAAAGAGGCCGCTCAGTACCACCATGGCAATCGCAACCAGTACGGTATTCAGAATCAACTTATGACGGATCAGCACGATGCACCTCTCACCTGTACGGATGAACTGCATTGAGCTTATGCGGAAAACGTTATCCCTGTGGCTGTTCAAGGAATATTCATTGAAATGCCGGTCTCACTCCTTATACTGGATCCACCTGTTTCCAGCCGTGGATTTGACACTATGGAATACAACACTTCAGAACTGTGCGACATCTATCAGGACATGGTGGATGTGCTCGAACCCATGCTTTGCTCCTTCGGCGGCCGCGCCTCTTTCGGCGGCGTCATCACCACCGTCAAGTGCTTCGAATCGAACGGTCTCATCCGTGAGCTCGTCAAAGAGAACGGCGTTGGCCGGGTGCTGCTGATCGATGGCGGTGGCTCCATGCGCCGCGCCCTGATCGACAGCGAAATCGCCACCACTGCCGCTGAAAACGAGTGGGAAGGGATTGTCTGCTACGGCTGCGTCCGCGAAGTGGATATCCTCGAAGATCTCGACATCGGCATTCAGGCGCTGGCGGCCATTCCGGTCGGTGCCGACAGCAAGGATGTGGGGGAAACGGATCTGCCGGTCAATTTTGGCGGAGTCACCTTCCTGCCTGACGATCATCTCTACGCCGATACCACAGGGGTGATCCTCTCCCCCGAGGCACTCGACATCGAGTAAGCCAGCAGCATGATGACGGGAGCAACTGCTCCCGTTTTTTATGCCTGCAATTTGCCGAAACCGGGACAAAAAAAGAGGGCCAGATAAACTGGCCCTTAACTGGAAGCAATGTGAGCAATGTCGTGCCTTCACAAGAAGTCCATCACGTTGGAACGGATGAGGCCTTTCCCGGAAAACAAGTTAACGATAATCATTCTCATTTATTTGAGCAAGCTTTATTTGCCAATCAGGCAAAAAAATTGGCCACCGCTAAGGGTGGCCAATTTCATCAGGCTTGTCGGACTGCGGATTGCAACCCGGGCAATCCTGCCTCTCCAACCAGTTTGCGACTGAGATAGCGCAGCAGCACGCCGTAGAGCGGCACAAACAAACCAAGGCTAATCAGCAGCTTGAACACATAGTCCACGGTCGCGATCTCGACCCAGTGCTCCGCCATGAAGGGGTCGCTCGTGCGCCAGAAGGCCACACTGAAGAAGGCGATAGTATCGACCATGTTGCCAAACAGGGTGGAAGCAGCTGGCGCCACCCACCAGTGCTTGAGCAGACGCAGGCGGTTGAATACCACCACGTCCATAAACTGGCCCACCAGATAGGCCATAAAGCTGGCCAGCGCGATGCGTGCCACGAACAGGTTGAATTCGGCCAGATGGCCTACACCCTGGAAGCTCCCTTCAAAGAAGAGTACGGAGAGCACATAGGAGATGGCCAGTGCCGGCAGCATCACGGTCTGGATTATCTTGCGCGCCAGACCGGCACCGAAGATCCGCACCGTCAGGTCGGTCGCCAAAAAGATAAACGGGAAGCTGAACGCACCCCAGGTGGTGTGAAAACCGAAGACGGTGATAGGCAGCTGAACCAGATAGTTGCTGCTGGCAATAACGAGGATATGGAACAACGACAGGCGAACGAGCGCCGTTTGGTACTGCTCAGGGGTCAGATTCATCTTGTGACCTTTTTGGTTAATGGGGTTAGGGAACCCATATCGCCACCATTGGCGATAAGCGAAGCGCGAGATTATACGCCCCGCACGCGATAGTTCAATCTTTATGCTGTCTGGCAAGCCAGAGCAGCGCCTCCCGATCTTCAGGATGCACCGCCTCCAACCAGCAGCCGCTGTAGTGCTCAAACTCCAGTCTGAACTGGCTCCCCTCGAAATCCAGCAACCAGCTATGGCGATCGGCACCGACATCCCGCTCCAGTGGATGCAGCTCCCACGCCTGCAGCAGCGCCCCGGCCAAGGCCGGAAAAGTGTCCCAGTCGAGAACGGGGCACGCCAGCATTACAACTCCGGCATCGCTATCTATCTGCTTGATCTGCCATCTCATTCCAAATCTCTCAGCTGCTGCAGGAGAGCTCGCCACCGCAATACCATACCGGTTGCGGGGTAGCGAGATCCTCATATTCGGGTTGCTCATCATAGGGGCGTTGCAAAGCGGCAAACAAGCGCTCGAACGGCTGCATATCGCCCGCCTCGGCAGCATCGATCACCTGCTGAGCCAGCGCATTGCGCAGCACATATTTGGGATTGATGGCATCCATCCGCGCCTTGCGCACGGCATCCTCGCTTCCTTCGCGCATTAGCCGTGCCCGATAGCGTTCCAGCCACGCCTGCCAAACACCTGGTTCAGACAATAGGGCCAGCAGAGACGCAGGCCACGCCCCCTCTTGCGTCACCTCGCCGAGACGGCGCAGGAACAGGTGGTAATCCACTTTGTTAGCCGCCAGCAACCGGAACAGCTCGCGGAACAGCGCCGAGTCATCCTCCTCCCACACTGCCAGCCCGAGTTTGGCCCGCATCAGTTCGGAGTAGTGCAACATCAGCTGCTGCTCGTACTGGGCCAGCGCCGCTGCCAGCGCATCACCGTCGACATGCCCCGCCAGCGCCTGCGCCAGCTTTTGCAGATTCCAGTAACCGACCGCCGGCTGCTGATCCAGCGCGTAACGACCCGCCGGATCCGAGTGGTTGCAGACAAAATCAGGCAAGTAGGCGTCGATAAAGCCGTAGGGGCCGTAATCCAGCGTCAGGCCGAGCAGCGACATGTTGTCGGTGTTCATCACCCCGTGACAGAAGCCCGCCGCCTGCCATTTGGCAATCAGCCGCGCGGTGCGACGCACTACCTCGGCAAACAGTTCGGCACCACTCTCCAGCTCGGGGAAGTGGTGGTGCAGCAGATAATCGATAAGCAGCGGAATCTTCTCCCCCTGCCCGCTCCAGGCGAAATACTCGATATGACCGAAGCGCAAGTGGCTGGGGGCGGTGCGCAGCACGGTCGCCCCCGTCTCCACTTGTTCGCGGTAAACGGGCTCCTGGCTGCCCACCAGCACCAGCGCCCGGGTGGTCGGTATGCCGAGGGCATGGAGCGCCTCGGAGGCCAGATATTCGCGAATGCTCGAGCGCAATACGGCGCGGCCATCGCCAAAACGGGAGAAGGGGGTCTTGCCCGCCCCTTTCAGATGGAGATCCCAGCGCAAGCCATCGGGCGCCAGCTGCTCACCCAACAGCAGCGCCCGGCCATCGCCAAGCCGTGGGCTATAGCCGCCGAACTGATGGCCGGCATACACCTGCGCCACCGGCTGCATGCCGGGCAGTAATTTTCCCTCACCACAGCAGGCGATCCACTCAGACTCGCTGACGCCTCCCAACCCCAGCTCATCCAGCAAAGCGCGGTTGAGGTGAAGTAGCCGGGGTTGTTGTAGCTGCTGGGGCACCACAGGTTCACAGGCCCAGGGCAGTTCGCTCGCAAAAGTGTTGATCAGCTTCATGGTTGTGCCATTCATCCCTGAGTATGCTCGTGTCACTCTTTATACTGCCGTCAGCAGGCTGTCCGCCAACCGGCAATCCTCATTTGTTCAATTCAAGGAGAAAAAGATGCAAAAGTGGCTATATGCCCTACCCCTGCTGGCTCTGGCCTGGGTTCATCAGGTCAAGGCAGCCGATATCGAAGCGGGCAAGACCAAAGCGGCCGTCTGTGCCGCCTGTCACGGCGTGGAAGGCAAGGCGATGATCCCCAACTACCCCCATCTGGCCGGACAGAATGCCGCCTATCTGGTGAAACAGCTGAAGGCTTTCAAGGATGGCAGCCGCAAAGAGCCCCTGATGGTTCCCTTTATGGCACCGCTCACCGATGCGGATATGGAGAATCTGGCGGCCTATTACGCCAGCCTCAAGTAATCTGCTGCACCCGGCTGTCGGGCGCCTCCCCGTTGGCGAAGCATCCATTCGGCCGTGCTTCGCCAAGCTTTCTTACCTTCGGCAATAGTCGATGATCAGGTCCATAAAGGCTTCCCCGAAACGCTCCAGCTTGCGGTGACCGACGCCGTTGACCGCCAGCATTTCCTCCTCGGTCATCGGCATCAGCTGTGCCATCTCCACCAGTGTGGCATCGTTGAATACCACGTAGGGCGGCACCTCTTCATCTTCGGCAATCTGCTTGCGCAGGGCGCGCAGCTCCTTGAACAACCGCTTGTCATAGTTGGCATTGTCGAGCAGACCGTTGCGCTTCTCCTTGCGGCTGGAGATAGGCTGCAAGCGGGGCACTGCCAGCTCCAGCTTCACCTCGCCACGCAGCACGGGGCGGGCCGCTTCGGTCAACTGCAGCACCAGATTGCGGGTGATGTTCTGGGTCAGCAGCCCCTTGTGGATCAGCTGGCGGATCACGCTCATCCAGTATTCGTGGCTCTGATCCTTGCCGATGCCGTAGGTCGAGAGCTTGTCGTGGCCGTGATCCTTTATGCGCTGGTTCAGCGACCCGCGCAGCACCTCTACCACATAACCCACCCCGAAATTCTGTCCCACCCTCCAGACGCAGGAGAGCGCCTTCTGGGCATCTTCGGTGCCATCATAACTTTTGGGCGGATCGAGGCAGATATCGCAGTTGCCGCATGGCTTGTCGTTGTACTCGCCGAAGTAGTTGAGCAGCACCTGACGGCGGCAGGTCTGCGCCTCGGCAAAGGCCGCCATTACGTTGAGCTTGTACTGCTCCACCTGCAGCTGCTGGGGGTTCTCGATGTTGTCGAGCAGGCGGCGCACCCGACCGATATCGGCAGGATCGTAGAGCAGCAACGCCTCGGCCGGAGTGCCATCGCGCCCGGCGCGACCGGTCTCCTGATAGTAGGATTCGATGTTCTTCGGGATGTCGTAGTGCACCACGAAGCGCACATTGGGCTTGTCGATGCCCATACCGAACGCCACCGTCGCCACCACTATCTCGATGTCATCCTTGAGGAAGGCCTCCTGGGTCTGCTGACGCAGCTCGAGCGGCAGACCCGCGTGATAGGGCGCCGCCTTGCAGCCGTGGCGGGATAGCCGCTCGGCCACCTCCTCCACCCGGTTGCGGCTGGAGCAGTAGACGATGCCGCAGTTGCCCTTCTGGCTCTGCACGTAGCGCAGCAGCTGCTCGGCCGCCTTGAACTTCTCCACCAGGCTATAGCGGATATTTGGGCGATCGAAGCTGGCAGTGTGAATAAAGGGATCGTTCAGCTCGAGGCGGTGCAGCATATCGCTGCGGGTCGCCTCATCGGCGGTGGCGGTCAACGCCACCACCGGCACCTGCGGGAACCACTGCTTGAGCCGGCCCAGCGCCGCATATTCCGGTCGGAAGTCATGGCCCCACTGGGAAACGCAGTGCGCCTCATCGATGGCGAACAGCCCGAGCGGCAGTTCGGCCAGCCGGTCCATAAACTCGTGCTGAAGCAGTCGCTCGGGGGAGACATAGACCAGCTTGATCTCGCCACGGCGCATGGCGGCGAAGTTCTGGATCATCTCCTCCCGGCTCAGGGCCGAGTTGATGTAGACCGCTGCCACACCGTTGGCTCGCAGGCTGTCGACCTGATCCTTCATCAGTGAAATGAGTGGAGAGACCACCACCCCGAGCCCGGGCCGCAGCAGCGCCGGGATCTGGTAACAGAGCGACTTGCCACCGCCTGTGGGCTTGAGCACCAGCGCATCGCGCCCCGCGACGATCTGCTCGATAATCTCGAGCTGACCCGGCCGGAACTGCTGATAGCCGAAGACCGCCTGCAGCAGGGCAAGCGGACTCTCTGGCTGAGGATCTGGCAGGGTTTCGGCAATCGCGGTCATGGGCTCTCCTTTGGGGTCGCCATTCTAAAGCAGCCGCCGCCCACAATAAACCTGCCATTGCGACTGTTAAAGAACTGTTGCAGACTGGCTGGAGCTTTTACTCGGCTTTGCAAACAGGGAGCGGATTCAAGGAATGAAACAGATGCTCAAGAAGATGGCGCTCAGTGGCATTGCCAACCTGTTCGCCGAAAAGATGCCCTTCAACAAGCTGATCGGCATGCAGGTGACCCACTACGACTTCGACCGGGTGGAGCTGCGTATCCAGATGGAGGAGAAGCTGATCGGCAACCCCTTCCACAACATCCTGCACGGTGGAGTCACTGCCAGTCTGCTAGATGTTGCAGGTGGTATGATAGTCGCGGCCTCCTGCATCGATGAGCTGGAGGATTTTTCCCCCAGTTATCTCAAGGAGCGATTCTCCCGCCTCGGCACCATAGATCTGCGGGTGGACTATCTGCGACCGGGGCGCGGCAACGAGTTTATTGCCACCGCCCACATCATCCGGGCCGGCAGCAAGGTCGCGGTAGCCCGCATGGAGTTGCACAACGAAGAGGGGACCCATATCGCCTTTGGGACCGGCACCTATCTGGTAGGCTAAACGCCATTAATGCATAAAAAGCACTCTGCTAATCCACTTTTAATCATTAGATTCCCTACCCTCTCTGGTTAAAGCAGGTCCATACTCATAGTCGGGATTGTGTGCAGAGGGAGGATTGCAGGTGATGAGTGCGAAACTGGCCATCAAACCATCCAGAGCCTTGTTGACACAGCTCGAGTCCATGCTCGACGAGGTGCAGACACCCGAGTGTCGCCACTGGTTGGAACAGGAGCTTGAGGGGTATTCTCTCTCCTCACCCCTGCCTTGGTATCGCATCGTCCCCTGTCGGCAACGCGGTCACTTTCTGGACCTGAAGACGGGAAAATATTTGACCTGTCACATCAACAGTCAAACGCTAAGCCAACGCGATCTGGCCCAAATTCAGTTCATTTATGCCCGTGAACCCGCCGCCCACTATTTGCTGCAACGCAATTCCGGTATTGAGCCCTGGCCAGAACAGCTGCTGGAAGATTATCAGGAGCAGTTGATCCCCGGCCACCTATGCCTGCAAGCCTGGCATGAGCCCGTGATTTCATTACGTGAACAACTGATGGAGGGAATCGAACATTTTATTTGTGAGTACCCCAAATACGCGGCCTTGCTGCCCCAACACAGTTTAAAGGCCTTGCGGCATCAGCACTGGCATATCTGAACAAGCGCCTGGCGCGCAAGGAGGGCACCATAGACAAGAACCATAACGAGATTGCCACAATCTAGAGTGCCGGAGTCAGAATAGACTCCACCAATGGGCCACCAAGCGGTGGCCCTTTTAATATCTTTGGTTTTGCTTCGGCCCCGCATACAGCAAGTGAAATCACTCGGCTAATTGGCAGGTCGGCAGGTCGGCAGGTCGGCAGGTCGGCAGGTCGGCAGGTCGGCAGGTCGGCAGGTAAAGTGAATCGAGAAAGCTAAATGCAAAAAGGCCGCTCTATTGAGCGGCCTTTTCAAATTTGGTCGGTGTGAGAGGATTCGAACCTCCGACCCCTTCGTCCCGAACGAAGTGCGCTACCAAGCTGCGCTACACACCGATGTCTGCGGGACGGGAATTTACCGAAAGGGCCGACCCGACACAAGCCTTTTTTGCATTTAAAGGGAAAAAAAGTGCCGTTCGCTCAACTATTCAGCACTCTTCGCCCCCGTTTACCGAAATGCAGCCGGATGGTGACATTCCACTAACTCTGCCTCAAGGCAAGCGCAGCGACTCGGGCCCCAGCAGACGACGTTGCCAGTCAGCGACTGTGCCGTGCTCCAGCCAATCCGCCGCATGCTGACGCCAGTTGGGTGAGAGGGACGGATTCTCCAGCAGCAACAACAGATCCGCTTCGTTGCGCACCTGATTGAACAGGATATCGGCGGTGCGCTTCACCGTCAGCTCAGGGTAAGGCCTGTCCACCAGCTCCATGGTCGCCTCGGGGGCAACCATCCCCTCCTCCAGCACCCGCAGCAGCCAGCCACAACGGCCGCTCAGCTGCATCACCTGCGACATCTGGCCATAACCGAAACGCTGGTTGAGCTTGAAGCAGGGCGATCTCGGCTGACTTATCTGGATCAGTACCTCACCAAGTCGATAGACATCGCCAATACAGGCCTGCGTCTCGGTCAGACCGAGGCCAGAGAGGTTCTCGCCAAAGGCGGCGGGTTGCCAGGGAGTGCGGGGAGCAGGAAGACCCAACGCAGTTTGCCAGGTCTGCCACCAGGGATAATGGTCAGCTGGATAGAAGTGGAGCGCCCGGTCCGGGCCGCCGTGATGACGCTGATCGCTCTGCTCGTCCTCTTCCAGACCGGCAAAGGTACAAAGAACCGGCACGGTCACCGGCTGCTTGTGGATGGCAGAGACAAGGCCGGGCACCAGCTCGGTGCCACGGCCGCTAAAAAGGGAGATCCGCATTCTCATCCTCCGGGTTGACGAGAGAGTGCGGATCTTAACACGAGGTCAGGCAACCGCCTGCATCTGGGTGGTCATGGCGATCTCGGCACGGCGACGCTTCTCTGCCTTGGCCATCAGATACCAGCTGCCAAAGGTAAACAGCGATACCGACAACAGGATCAGACTGGCAACCGCGTTGATCTCCGGTTTCACCCCGAGCCGCACCGCCGAGAAGACCTCCATCGGCAGGGTGGTCGAGCCCGGGCCGGAGACGAAGCTGGCCAGCACCAGATCATCGAGCGACAGGGCAAACGACATCATGCCACCCGCAGCCAGCGAGGGGGCTATCATCGGGATGGTGATCAGGAAGAACACCTTCCACGGTTTGGCCCCCAGATCCATGGCAGCCTCCTCGATGGAGAGATCCAGCTCGCGCAGGCGCGCCGACACCACGATCGCCACATAGGCGGTACAGAAGGTGGTGTGAGCAATCCAGATGGTCAGCATGCCGCGCTCGGCAGGCCAGCCCACCAGCTGGGCCATCGCCACGAACAGCAGCAGCAGCGACAGACCGGTGATCACCTCGGGCATCACCAGCGGCGCCGTCACCATGCCACCGAACAGGGTGCGGCCACGGAAGTGCGGGATCCGGGTCAGCACGAAAGCCGCCACAGTTCCCAGCGCGACTGCCGCAATCGCGGTATAGAAGGCGATCTCCAGCGAGCGCAGCACCGAGCCGATCAGCTGCTTGTTGTCGAGCAGGCCAAAGTACCACTTGAGCGACCAGCCCCCCCATACCGTCACCAGCTTGGAGGCGTTGAAGGAGTAGATCACCATGATGACCATGGGCAGATAGATAAACAGCAGCCCCAGCCAGAGCATCAGCTTGGCAAAACCAAAACGTCTCATCATGCCTTGCCCTCCAGCTCTTTGGCCTGGTTACGGTTGAACAGAATAATGGGGATGATCAGCACCGCCAGCATCACCACCGCCAACGCAGAGGCCACCGGCCAGTCGCGGTTGTTGAAGAACTCCTGCCACAGCACCTTACCGATCATCAGTGTCTCCGGGCCACCCAGCAGTTCCGGGATAACAAACTCCCCCACCACCGGGATGAACACCAGCATGCAGCCGGCGATAATGCCGTTCTTGGAGAGCGGCACCGTGATCTGCCAGAAGCGGGTCAGGTTGCGGGCTCCCAGATCTGATGCGGCCTCCAGCAGGCTCTGGTCATGCTTGACCAGATTGGCGTAGAGCGGCAGTACCATGAATGGCAGGTAGGAGTAAACGATGCCGATATAGACCGCCAGGTTGGTATTGAGGATCTGCAGCGGCTCGTGGATCAGACCGATGCTTAGCAAGAAGCTGTTGAGCAAGCCGTTGTTGCTGAGAATACCCATCCAGGCGTAGACCCGGATCAAAATCGCGGTCCAGGTCGGCATCATGATGAGCAGCAGCAGAACGGTCTGGGTCTCCTTGTTGGCCCGGGCGATGGAGTAGGCCATCGGATAGCCGATCAGCAGACAGAGGATGGTGCTGATAAACGCCATCTTGAGCGAACCAAGATAGGCGGCGATATAGAGCTCATCCTCCTGCAACATCAGGTAGTTGCCCATGTTGAGCAGGATAGTGAGCTGGTTGTCGGCCCAGCTCACCACGTCGGTGTATGGCGGGATCGCCACATCCGCTTCGGCAAAGCTGATCTTCAGCACGATGATGAAGGGCAGCAGGAAGAAGAGGAACAGCCAGAAGAAGGGGATGCCGATCACCAGCTGGCGACCCCACACATGCTTCAGTCGTCTCAATGCCTTCATGATTGCAGCACCACGCCGCTGTCATCTTCCCAGTAGAGGAACACCTGGTCATCCCAGGTTGGCCGTTTGCCGTGGCGTTCGGCATTGGCGATGAAAGCCTGAACGATTTTGCCCGAGGGCAGTTCGATGTGATAAACCGAGTGGCCGCCCAGATAGGCGATGTCGTAGACCTTGCCCTTGGTCCAGTTGAAGTCCGGATGCTCGATCTCCGCCGGTTTTTGCAGGCTCATCAGCAGCTTCTCCGGGCGCAGGGCGTAGGTCACCTTCTTGTTTTCGGCACGGGAGCTGATGCCGTGGCCCACATAGATGGGCTGCTCCAGATCGGCACAGGCGATAATGGCGTGGTCCTGCTCATCCTCCACCAGCAGACCGTCGAACAGGTTGACGTTGCCGATGAACTCGCACACCAGCCGGCTGGCCGGGGTTTCGTAGATATCCATCGGGCTGCCGATCTGCTCGATGCAACCGAGGTGCATGATGGCGATCCGCTCGGCCATGGTCATCGCCTCTTCCTGATCGTGGGTCACCATGACGCAGGTAACCCCGACCCGTTCGATGATCTCGACCAGCTCGAGCTGCATCTGGGAGCGCAGCTTCTTGTCGAGCGCCCCCATGGGTTCATCCAGCAGCAGCAGTTTGGGGCGTTTGGCCAGCGAACGGGCCAGCGCCACCCGCTGGCGCTGGCCACCGGAGAGCTGGTGCGGCTTGCGGCGGGCATACTGGGTCATCTGCACCAGCTTGAGCATCTCTTCCACCCGGGCATCGATCTCCGCCTTGGGCAGGCCATCCTGCTTGAGGCCGAAGGCGATGTTTTGCGCCACCGTCATATGGGGGAAAAGGGCGTAGGACTGGAACATCATGTTGATGGGACGCTCGTAGGGCGGCATATCGGTGATATCGACACCATCGAGATAGAGCCGCCCCTCGGTCGGACGTTCGAAACCGGCCAGCATCCGCAACAGGGTCGACTTGCCGGAGCCGGAGCCACCGAGCAGGGCGAAGATCTCCCCCTTGTTGATGTTGAGCGATACGTTATCGACAGCCAGCGTTTCATCGAACTGCTTGCTTACCCGATCAATCTTGACCAGCACTTCTTTACGCTGCTGGCTGCCCTCGAGGGCTTTCTTGTAGGCACTGGAGGCTATCGCCATTACCAAACTCCCCAACGTGATATCGACCTCGCGGCCGATCCATAAAAGCAATTTGGCGCCCCCGAACGGGCACCAAGGTTAGGTTCCGGACTTGACCTTGCTCCAACTCCGGGTCATCAGCCGCTGGATTGCACGAGGATGTTCCTGAGAGACATAGAGTCGTGCCAGCACCGGCTGAGGTGGATAAACAGATTGATCATCGCGCACCTTCTCATCCATGAACGCCGCCGCCCTGGCATTGGGATTCGCATAGCCCACATAGTTGCTGACCTTGGCGATCACCTCGGGCTGGAGGACGTAGTTGATGAGGGCGTGCGCCTCTTTGACATTGGTGGCATCGGCCGGGATCGCCATCATGTCGAACCAGAGATTGCCCCCCTCCTTCGGGATGCTGTAGGCAATCTTCACCCCCTTGCCGGCCTCGTTGGCCCGCGCGGCGGCCTGCAAAATGTCGCCGGAAAAACCCGCCGCCACGCAGATATCGCCGTTGGCGAGATCACCGATGTACTTGGAGGAGTGGAAGTAGGCGACATAGGGGCGCACCTTGAGCAGCTGCTCTTCGGCCCGCTTGATGTCCGCCGGCTCATGGCTGTTGGGGTCGAGCCCCAGATAGTTGAGGGCGGCAGGGATCATCTCGTCGGCGGAGTCGAGGAAGGCGACGCCGCAACGGGAGAGCTTCTCCATGTTTTCCGGCTCGAAAATAACCGCCCAGGAGTCGATCTTGTCGACCCCCAGCACGGCCTTGATCTTGTCGACGTTGTAGCCGATGCCGTTGGTACCCCAGAGATAGGGCACGGCGTATTGATGGCCCGGATCCACCTTGTCGAGCTGGCTGAGCAGCACCGGATCCAGGTTGGCCATATTGGGCAGCAGGGATTTGTCCAGCTTCTGGAACGCTCCCGCCTTGATCTGTTTGGCCAGAAAGTTGTTGGAGGGCACCACCAGATCATAACCGGTACGCCCCGTCAGCAACTTCCCCTCCAGGGTCTCGTTGGAATCGAACACGTCATAGACGGTCTTGATCCCGGTCGCCTGCTGGAAATCGCTGAGGGTGGTCTCGCCGATATAATCAGACCAGTTGTAGAAATGGAGTTCAGGTGCTGCCTGAACGCCACTTGCCAACCCCATGGTCAGGGCAATGGTTGCCAATCTGGTTGTATGCACGGTTTCAGTTCTCCTGTGTTTAGTGGTTGACCGTCTGCGCATCCTCTCGCGCGGCCCATCCCGAAAGATGGCATCACTACCCTCCCGGCCGAACTGCGGACCGGGAGGGGCACTCGTCACTTACTTGCCGGACTTGATCTTGGTCCAGCTGCGCGTCATCACACGCTGCACCTTGGCCGGCAGATCCGGGAAGGTGTAAATCTTCTGCATGGTCTCTTCGCTCGGATAGATACCCGGGTCGTTGCGGATCTCCGCATTGACCAGCGGGGTCGCCGCCTTGTTGCCGTTCGGGAATTTCACCATGTTGGTGATGTTGGCGATCACCTCGGGCTTCATCAGGTAGTTGATAAAGACGTGGGCGGATTCGACGTTCTGGGCATCGGCCGGGATGGCGATCATGTCAAAGAAGCTGCCCGCCCCCTCTTTCGGGATGGTGTAGGTCAGCGACACGCCGTTGTTGGCCTCTGCCGCCCGCGCCTTCGACTGCTGCAAATCACCGGAGTAACCGACCGCCACGCAGAGGTTGCCGTTGGCCAGATCCGAGATGTACTTGGAGGAGTGGAAATAGGCGGTATAGGGACGGATGGAGAGGAACAGCGCCTCGGCCTTCTTCAGCTCGTCCGGCTTCTGGCTATCCGGCTTGAAGCCCAGATATTGCAGGGCGGCCGGCAGCATTTCGGTCGGCGAGTCGAGGAAGGAGACACCGCACTCCTTCAGCTTGGCCATGTTCTCCGGCTTGAACACCAGATCCCAGGAGTTGACCGGCGCATCGGCCCCCAGCACCGCCTTCACCTTCTCGGGGTTGTAGGCATAGCCGATGGTGCCCCACATGTAGGGGATGGAGTACTGGTTGCCCGGGTCACTCGGCTCGAGCGCCTTGAGCAGGGCAGGGTCCATGTTTTGCCAGTTGGGAAGCTTGGACTTGTCCAGTTTCTGGAACACGCCCGCCTTGATCTGCTTGGCCAGGAAGGGGTTGGACGGCACGACGATGTCATAGCCCGATTTGCCGGCCAGCAACTTGGCCTCCAGCACCTCGTTGCTGTCGAACACGTCATACACCACCTTGATGCCCGTCTCTTTCTGGAAGTTATCCAGGGTATCCGGCGCGATGTAGTCGCTCCAGTTGTAGACGTGCAGCACCTTCTCGTCGGCCATTGCTCCGGCACTTGCCATGACCAGAGCCACAGAGGCAGCGATCACTCCCGTTTTGAAAGACATCATCCTTGTCTCCTAAGCAAATTGTATGCGCATGCCAACCTGCCCGGCCGCACCTCAACCCTTCAGCTTGGCGGCTGTCAGATCCAGACTGAGCCTGGCGAGCTTGACCAATTCATCAACCTGTTCCTCGGTGATGACCAAGGGGGGCGATATGATCATGGTATCGCCTACCGCCCTCATCACCAAGCCATTGTTAAAGCAGAACTCCCGGCAGGTCATCCCCGCATTTGCGTGGGCTGGAAAACGCTGGTTGGTCTGTTTGTCCTGCACTATTTCCAGTGCGGCAACCAGTCCGCGGCCACGGGTTTCCCCTACCAGCGGATGGTCGGCCAGCTCCGCCCAGCGGCGCTGCAAATAGGGACCGATGTTATCATGGACGCGCTTAACTATGCTCTCTTTTTGCATAATCTGGATATTGGCAACCGCCACCGCACAGGAGACCGGGTGACCCGAATAGGTGAAGCCGTGGTTGAACTCACCCCCCTCCTCCACCAGCACCTTGGCGACCCGGTCGCTTACCATGACGGCGCCGAGCGGCAGGTAGCCCGAGGTAATTCCCTTGGCCAGACACATCAGATCCGGTTTGATGCCAAACCCTTCGCTGGCAAACCAATGACCGGTGCGACCAAAGCCGCAGATCACCTCGTCGGCGATGAGCAGAATGCCGTATTGATCGCAGATGCGCTGGATCTCGGGCCAGTAGCTGTCAGGTGGAATGATGACGCCGCCCGCTCCCTGGATCGGCTCGCCGATAAAGGCAGCCACCTTGTCCACCCCCAGCTCCAGAATCTTCTGCTCCAGCTGGCGCGCACGCTCCAGTCCGAATTCGTGGGCACTCATCCCCTGCCCTTCACCGAAGTGATAGGGCTGGTCGATATGGACTATGCCGGGAATGGGCAGGTTGCCCTGCTGATGCATCCCCTTCATGCCGCCCAGACTCGCCCCCGCCACGGTCGAGCCGTGATAGGCGTTGTGGCGGCTGATGATCACCTGCTTCTCCGGCTGCCCCTTGCTGGCCCAGTAGTGACGCACCATCCGCAGCACAGTGTCGTTGCACTCGGAACCGGAGCCGGTAAAGAAGACGTGGTTGAGATGGGACGGCGTCACTTCGGCCAGCAGGGTGGCCAGCTCGATCACCGGCGGGTGCGCAGTCTGGAAAAAGAGGTTGTAGTAGGGAAGCTGCTCCATCTGTCTGGCCGCGGCATCCACCAGCTCCTGCCGGCCATAACCCATGTTGACGCACCAGAGCCCCGCCATACCGTCCAGAATGCGCTTGCCTTCGGAATCTTCCAGATAGACGCCACTAGCCTTGGTGATGATACGGCTGCCCTTCTTGTTCAGGGCCTGAAAGTCGGTAAAGGGGTGCAGGTGGTGGCTGGCATCCTGTTGCTGCCACTCACGGGTAGTCTGTTGCATTGTTAGCTCCTCGGTTCCTTCGATTTAGCTGGTTCTGTTCATCACATAATCAGGAGGGCTGCCACTCCCGCAGTCACGGCCACTTTCGGGCGGCCTGCGGCTGCAGCGCGGCTTGCTCCTCGCGTTCTTAATTCGAGCCAAAAACTGTTATCAACCATGCAACCAGAGCGGTGGCGAGCCACTTTTCGCTCACAACCATCCGCGGGGGGAGGCACTCCTCCATCCCGTATTACCGGTTACAGGCAGGGGAGGCTGCCTGCCTCCCCGATTCGGACGATGCGTGGCCGGCACGCATCCGGGTCAGACGTTCAGCAGCAGGAATTCGCGCTCCCAGCGGCTGATCACCCCGAAGTAGGTCTCGTACTCTTTGCGTTTGACCGCCACAAAGGCACGGGTAAAGCGCTCGCCCAACATCTCCTTGATGGGATCACACTGCTCCAGATGGCTCAGCGCCTCCTCCAGTGAACGGGGCAGGCTGTAGGGCAGCTCGTAGGCGCTCGATTTCATCTCCGGCAGCGGCTCCAGCTTCTCCATCATGCCGAGATAGCCGCACGCCAGAGTGGCGGCCAGCGCCAGATAGGGGTTGGCATCGGCACCGGCGAAGCGGTTCTCCACCCGGCGGGCACTGGGGTCTGAGAAAGGCACGCGCAGGCCGCAGGTGCGGTTTTCCACCCCCCACTGGACGTTGCGCGGCGCGCTCTCGCCGAAGGTGAGGCGGCGGTAGGAGTTGACGTTGGGAGCCAGCAGGGCGGTCACCGCGGGGGTGTACTTTTGCAGACCGGCGATGAAGTGCATGAACAGCTCGGAATTGCCGCCATCCGGAGTACCGAACAGGTTGCGGCCGTTCATATCCTCCAGACTCTGGTGGATGTGCATGGCGGAGCCCGGCTCGTTGCTCATCGGTTTGGCCATGAAGGTGGCGTAGATGCCGTGGCGGTGGGCGGCCTCACGCATGGTGCGCTTGAACAGGAACACCTGATCGGCCAGATCGATGGCATCACCGTGCAGGAAGTTGATCTCCATCTGGGCGGCGCCTGATTCGTGGATCAGGGTATCCACCTCCAGCTCCTGCGCCTCGCAGTAGTCATACATGTCTTCGAAGATGGGGTCGAATTCGTTGACCGCATCGATACTGAACGACTGGCGGGCGGTCTCCGGGCGACCGTTGCGGCCGACCGGCGGCATCAGCGGATAGTCGGGGTCTTCATTGCGGGTGACCAGATAGAACTCCAGCTCGGGCGCCACCACAGGTTTCCACCCCTGCTTCTCGTAAAATGACAGAACGCGACGCAGCACGGAGCGCGGCGCTATGTCGATCAGCTTGCCGTTGACGTCGAAACAGTCGTGGATCACCTGGGCAGTCGGCTCCAGCGCCCAGGGGACAAAGCGGATGGTGTTGGGGTCGGGGTAGAGCTGCATGTCCCGCTCCAGCGGGTCGATCATGCTGTCGTCATCCGGATACTCACCTGTCACTGTCTGGGTGAAGATCACCTCGGGCAGTCGCATGCCCCCTTCGCGCAAAAACTTGTTGGCTGGAATGATCTTGCCCCGGGCGTTGCCGGTGAAATCCGGGAACAGACACTCCACTTCCGTGATGCGATTGCTCTCCATCCAGCCCTTGATACTGTCCATGTTAAACCCCGACTCTACGGTTGCCATTGGCAAGGGTGTCTAATATATGGAACACCCTTGTTATAAAATTGTAATCAACACCACCATAAAAGCCCGCCATGAAGGGCAATGTCAAGGGTGTGTGTTTAAAAAACTATAAATAACGGCGCATATAATGACCAATGCGGCACCAAATACTAAACACTCGTGGCCTCGCCTCTCGCCAGTGCAAAGCCGGTGCCAACCGGCCAGAACCAGATGTCAGATCCCGTCAGATCAGCCGCTAAAGAGGCCATTTTTTTGCAAAGGCGCACAATCCGTATCCTATTTGCTTTGCTTGGCTGCTTTTTTTTGGTACAAGGCCCGCCCTGATTTGCACTCTCTTGCATGAAAACGGTGCAAATCGGGATACAAGGGCTTGGTCTGCAGGCAGACAGCCCCCATAAACAGGGATAATTGGGTTAGTAAACTGACTGGTAGTAAATCGTATGTGTGATTTCATGACTGAAGACCAACTGGCCTTTTACAAGGGACAGATCGAGCGCCAGATCCTCGAACTCGAAGATCGCCTCAACTCCCAGGCCAGCCAGGCCATCGCCACCGACACCAACGAGATGGCCGATGAAATTGACCGTGCCAGCATCGAGGAAGCCCGCCGTCTGGAGCTGAACCGCATCGAGCACGACAAGCTGCACCTGCGCAAACTGCGCGGCGCGCTGAAGCGCATCAGCGAAGGGGATTTCGGTTACTGCGAATCTTGCGGCGACGAGATCTCTCTCAAGCGTCTGCATGCCCGTCCGGAGTCCCGTTTCTGCGTCGAGTGCCAGAGCACCAAGGAATTCAACGATACCCACGTGTTCCGCCGCGTCGCCTGATCCCTCTCCGGGAAATCACTCTCCTCTGGCAGCAATAGGCGGTCGACAAGCGAGGGCCAACGCCCGAATCTTGCACACCGCGCCGCAGCAAGAGGGTGAAAAGTTCTGTTAGACTCCGGGCACGTCCCGGACTCTACAGGAGAACAGAGAGTGAAATGGCTCATCAAACTGTGTTTGTGCCTGCCGCTGCTGGCACAAGCACAGGTTCTGACGGTCAAGGTGCCCAGTCGCCCCGTCAACAATCTCGATCAGGAGTACCAGTACAAGCTGCTGGAACTGGCCCTGACCCACTCCGGCACCCCCTTTCGCATCCAGCCCGTCGAGCTCGATCTCAACCAGTTCACCCTCCAGCAGCAGCTGAGCAAGGGCAAGACCATCAATGTTTTCTGGATGGGCACCTCCAGCGCGCTCGAATCCTCCCTGCTTGCCGTCCCCATTCCGCTGTTTCGCGGGCTGGAAGGGCTGCGCCTCTCCTTCATCCACGCTGATGCCCAAGAGAAGTTCAACCAGATCAATACTCTGGCCGATTTGAGGCAGATGAAAGCGGCGCAAGGGGTCGGCTGGGCTGACAACAAGATTCTGGAAAGTGCCGGCATCCCGACCTACTCCGGTCGCTTCAGCACCCTGTTTCGCCTGATCAACGACGGCGACAAGGTCGATTTCTTTCCGCGCGCACTGGTGGAGATCTTCGCCGAGCGCAGCGAGCTGGTGGCGCAATACCCCAACCTCGCCATCGAGCAGCATCTGCTGATCCGCTACCCCTTCGCCCAGTTCTTCTTCGTCAGCCCCGAGTACCCCGAGCTGGCCAAGGCGATCCAGACCGGCCTTGAGCGGGCCTATGCCGACGGCAGCTTCATGCAGTTCTTCCGTGAAAACCCGAAGATCCGCGAAGCGCTGGCCAGCGCCAATCTCGACCAGCGGGTCACCATCCAGCTGCCCAACCCCGATATGACGCCGTTGCTCAAGAGCATTCCGGCGCAGTATTGGGAGTATCCCCCGCAGGGATAAGCTGCCAGCCGCCCCGTCAGGGGCGGTGCTGTTTTTGTTCCTATCAAAGCTGATGCAGCCGGACTCCCCGCTTGGGATCGGACAAGCACTTGTGACAGCCGCTGACGGGCGCAGAGCTGCGCCTATGGCGGGATCCGGCTAGCTATAAGTTAAAATTGGGTCATAAAGGGAAAAGCCATAAATTAAATTTATAGCGATACCAAAGCCTCTCAAACAAACGGTCAGCACGGGTCACAGGCCCGTCAGAGCCATCGCCCGATCCACACACCCCCTCTTGCATTACCATCTGCCGCTATCTGATCAGAACGCGGCATGGGCCGGCGTTGCCATCTGGCATTGGTCGCGCGCTTCCGCCATCATGCTTGCGATGCCGCGCCCGTTTAACGGAGCGGCCAGAGCAGCTAACCGGAGCGTGCGCCAGGGAGGTGCCATGAAGGGAATCGAAGAGTGGTTTGAGGAGTACGGCCAGAGCCATCGCCATCCGGTCAACGTCGCCATCCACAAGCTGGCAGTGCCGGGCATCTATCTCTGCTCACTGGGGCTGCTCTGGAGCCTGCCTGCCGGGCCGCTGCCTGCGGGGCTCAACTGGGCGGCGGTGGCCGCCATTCCGGTGCTGGCTTTCTACCTGCAGCTGTCGTTTGCCCTGTTCGTCGGGATGGCGGGGCTGACCGCACTCGGGCTGGCCTTCTGCCACCAGTGGCAGGGGCCGCTGCTGTGGCCCGCGCTGTTTATTTTCGTGCTGCTCTGGATAGCCCAGTTTGTCGGCCACAGGATCGAGGGAAAACGCCCCTCCTTCCTCGCCGACCTGCAATTTCTGCTGATAGGCCCCGCCTGGGTGCTTGCCAGCCTCTATCGTCGCCTGGGCATTCCCTATTGAGGGAGGCTGGGCCAACAGGAGAGACCATGTCATACCGCCACACTCTTAATTCACCTCTGCGCCGCGCCCTGCCCCTGCTGCTGGGCGCCCTGTTCGCCGGCCCGGCGCTGGCCGACAAGGCTGATACCGTCGGCGAGGTGAGTACCGCCTTCAAGCTGTTCGGCCCCAACCACAAGATCCTGGTGGAGGCGTTCGACGATCCCCGCATCGACGGTGTCGCCTGCTATCTGGCGCGCCCCAAGACCGGCGGGGTCAAGGGCGGGCTCGGGCTGGCGGAAGATCCCTCCCACGCCTCCCTCTCATGCCACCAGATTGGCCCCATCACCCTGCCGACGAAGCTGAAAGCGGGGGAAGAGGTGTTCGACGTCAGCACCTCGCTGGTGTTCAAGGAGCAGAAGGTGGTGCGCTTTTACGACCAGAAGCGCAATGCGCTGGTTTACCTGACCTACAGCACCAAGCTGGTGGATGGTTCGTACAAGAGTGCAGTCAGCGCCGTCCCCATCATGCCGTGGGGACAATAACCAGCCGGTTTGTCCGGTGATAGTTGACTCGCTTTGTTGTAATTTAACTACAAATCATCTGCGGAGAGCACACCATGAAAGTCGCCGTATTCAGCACCAAGAGCTATGACAAAGAGCATTTCACCCAGGCCAACAGCCGCTTCGGCTTTGAACTGGAGTTCTTCGATGTGCGGCTGGAGGCCAAGACGGCCCGACTGGCCCACGGCTTCCCGGTGGTGTGCTTGTTCGTTAATGACGACGCCGACCGCGAGGTGCTGACCGAGCTGGCGGCCAACGGCACCAGGGTGATCGCCCTGCGCTGTGCCGGTTACAACAATGTGGATCTGGCCGCCGCCAGGGAGCTGGGCATGAAGGTGGTGCGAGTGCCCGCCTACTCCCCCGAGGCAGTGGCCGAGCACGCGGTCGGCATGATGATGTGCCTCAACCGCCGCATCCATAAGGCTTATCAGCGCACCCGCGACGCCAACTTCTCGCTGGAGGGGCTGGTCGGCTTCAACATGCACGGCCGCACCGCCGGCATCATCGGCACCGGCAAGATCGGCATCGCCACCCTGCGTATCCTCAAGGGGTTCGGCATGCGCCTGCTGGTGAACGACCCTTACCAGAATCCGGCTGCCATCGAGCTGGGGGCCGAGTATGTGGATCTCGACACCCTGTTCCGCCAGTCCGACGTCATCAGCCTGCATTGCCCGCTGTTCAAAGAGAACTACCACCTGCTCAATCAGGAGGCGTTCGCCAAGATGAAGGACGGGGTGATGATCATCAACACCAGCCGCGGCGGCCTGCTCGACTCCAACGCCGCCATCGAGGCGCTCAAAACCTCCCGCATCGGCGCGCTGGGGCTGGACGTCTACGAAGAGGAAGAGGATCTCTTCTTCTCCGACAAGTCCAACGAGGTGATCACCGATGACGTGTTCCGCCGCCTGTCAGCCTGCCACAACGTGCTGTTCACCGGTCATCAGGCCTTCCTGACCCGCGAGGCGCTGCACGCCATCGCCGACACCACCCTCGGCAACATTCAGGCTATCGAGAGTCAGGGCCGCAGCGACAACGAGGTCGAGTAACCCCCCGCGCGCTATTGCAGCGCCTCAACTCTGCACGCCGGGTTGTGAGACCCGGCGCCATCGGGTAGGCTAGCTCCCCTTTTTTCCAAGGAGCTGACTGCCCATGTTTATCGGATTTGATTACGGTACCTCCAACTGTGCCGTGGCCGTGATGGAACAGGGCAGCCCGCGGCTGCTCAATCTCGGCCCCTCCCGCTACCTCCCCTCCACCCTGCACGCGCCGCACCGGGACGCCATCGCCGGTCTGCTGGCCGAAGGGCTGGCCGACAGCCAGCAGGCGGCCTATCTCAAGCTGCGCGGCCCCGTGGTGACCCGGGCCCAGGCGGTGCGACGCCAGATGCGCGAAGAGGGGCTGATCGACGAGCTGAGCTTTGGCGGTGCCGCGCTGGAGCGCTATCTGGAGGAGCCGGACGAGGGCTACTACATCAAGTCGCCGAAATCCTTCCTCGGCGCCTACGGCCTCAAGGCCCCCCAGATCGCCCTGTTCGAAGATATCGTCTGCGCCATGATGCTCCACGTCCGCCAGCAGGCGGAACAGCAGCTCGGCGCCCCGATCCGTCAGGCGGTGATCGGCCGTCCGGTCAACTTTCAGGGGTTGGCTGGCGAAGAGAGCAACCGTCAGGCCATCGCCATTCTGAGCGAGGCGGCCCGCATCGCCGGCTTCGAGCAGGTGGAGTTTCTCTACGAACCGGTGGCAGCCGGTTTTGAATTCGAGGCGCGCCTCACCGAAGACGCCGTGGTGCTGGTGGTGGATATCGGCGGCGGTACCACCGACTGCTCCATGCTGCGGATGGGCCCGAGCTACCGCGACCGGCTCGATCGCACCGACGATCTGCTCGGCCACAGCGGCCAGCGGATCGGCGGCAACGACTTCGACATCCGCCTGACGGTGGAGGGGATGATGCCGCTGCTCGGCATGCACGAGGTGCTCAAAACCGGCAAGCCGCTGCCCCACCCGCTGTTCTGGGATGCAGCCGCCATCAACGACGTCAGCGCCCAGAGCCGTTTCTACAGTCTCGATACCGCCCGCCAGCTGCAGGATCTGCAGCTCGACAGCCAGCCCGGCAGCAAGCTGGGGCGCCTTGCCAACCTACGGGCCCACAAGCTGAGCCACCAGCTGGTCTGGCGCGCCGAGCAGGGCAAGATCGCCCTCTCGGAGCAGGAGAGCAGCCGCCACTCCCTGAGCGAGCTGGAAAAAGGGCTGGAGGCAGAGCTGACCCGCGAGCAGCTGGCCGGCGCCTCGGCCCTGCTGCTGGAGAAGATTGGCGAGTTGATGGATGAGGCGATCGCCGCCGCCGGCGTGCAGCCCGATCGCATCTTCGTCACCGGCGGTAGCGCCCGCTCGCCGCTGATCGCCAGCTTTATCCGCCAGAAGCTGCCGACCATCCCGCTCGAGGGTGGCGATGACTTCGGCTCGGTGGCCGCCGGTCTGGCCCGTTATGCCGAGCGGATCTTCGCAACCAAGCCCTGAATGGGGCTAAATCGCCAGAGTGTTGCCATTTAACGACACTCTGGCGACAAAGGGGCGACAGAAGCGGTCGGTCGCCCCAGCTTCCGCCCTGCTACGGGGCAAGCAAACAGGCTATGCTTGCGGCTCCCATCAACCGGAGCCCCGCCATGTCCAGATTGTCACTCCTGCTCATCCCCCTCTTCCTGCTCGCCGGCTGCAGTTCAGCCCCCTTTGTCCGGCAGGATCTGCAACATCACCACTGGGTATTGAGCAAGCTGGATGGCGAACCGGTTGCCGCCTTGCGCGACAATCCACCCGACTTCGAGATCGGCGAGCACTTCACCGTCAACGGCATCGCCGGCTGCAACCGCTACTTCGGTCAGGGCCATATGAAAGGGGACAGGTTCTGGGTCACCAGCTTGGGCAACACCGAGATGGCCTGCATGCCCCCGCTCGACACCATAGAACAGGCCGTGTTGACCACCCTGACCGAGGGGGCGACCCTGAGCGGCTCCAGCCAAGACCTGGTACTGCAGGGCAAACAGCACCGTTTGGAATACACCCTGCGCGACTGGGTGCTCTAGGGCTCACAAACCGGCATTACAAACAGGAACATGTTGCCCGGCTGTGGCACAATATGAGGCAGTGTTCGCAATGGAGGCTGCCTCAGCCATGTCGATGGATCGTCTGTTTGACAAGATCAAACAACTCCCCACCATTCCCAAGCTGCTGCACGAGTTGATGCAGAGCTTCAACGACGAGAATGCCCGCATCGACGAGATTGCGGCCAAGATCGCCATGGATCAGGTGATCAGCGTCAAGGTGCTGCGGATGGCCAACTCGGCCGCCCTGCGCCGTGGCAACGAAGTGACCTCCATCGATCAGGCGGTGATCCGCCTCGGCTTCAACCGGTTGCGCTCCATCGTGGTCGCCTCCGGCATCATCGGCAGCTTCAAGGCGCCCCCCAGCTTCGACAAGAACAAGTTCTGGACCGAGACCTTTCAGGTCGCCACCATCGCCAAGACGCTGGCGCAGGAAGCCAGGGTGCTCGACCCCGAGACCGCCTTTACCTGCGCCCTCATCCACAACATCGGCGAGCTGCTGATCCAGAGCACCTTGCCGGAAGAGGCGGAGCTCATCAATCTGGCGATCCAGAAGGGGAGCAGCCGGGTCGAGGCCCAGCGCGAGATGCTGGGCTATGACTATGCCCAGCTCGGTGCCGAGCTGGCGCGGCGCTGGAACCTGTCGGAGAGCTTCGTTGACGCTATCTCCCAGCAGCTGGATCCCCTCTCCCACGATCCGGTCAGCAAGGAGGCGGTACTGATCCGGCTGGCGGTCTTCATCTCCTTCGCCTGGAACGCGGGCGTACCTGCCCAGGCCATCATCGCCCGCTTCCCCAAACCGCTCGCCGATCAGCTGGGACTGGATCCCAAATCGCTGGCCGGCCAGCTCGAAACACTGCATGAACAGGGTAATGCCCTCGCCGATCTTCTGACTCAATAAGCATCATGACCCATCCGTTTCTGTTTCATCCCCAGGTGGCGCCCTGGTTCAAAGAGAGCGCCGATGCCCTGCAACTGACCCTGTTCAGCGAGCTGGATGCCCCCATCCACGAGGTGTGGCTGCGCCACGAGCCGGACAACGAGGAGTACCTGATCCCGATGACGGCGATCTCGACCCGCGACCGGCTGCAGGTATGGCAGGTGAACCTGCCACTTGGCAAGGGGCAGGATATCCACCTTTACTGCTTCAAGTGCCTGACCGACGAGGAGCAGTGGTGGCTGCACGGCGCTGGCGTCAGCGCCGCCATGCCGCCGCGCGAGCAGCATTTTCGCTTCAACAGCCTGCACCAGCCACCGACCTGGGTGCAGGATCAGGTGTTCTATCAGATCTTCCCCGACCGCTTCTGCAACGGCGACCCGTCCCTCAGCGTCAAGCATCACGAGTACGAGTACCGCGGCAAGGCGGTCATCAGCAAGGCGTGGGGCGAGCCGGTCAGTCGTCACGAAGAGGGGCATGGCGCCTGCGAATTCTATGGCGGCGATCTGGCGGGGATCGATGCCAAGCTGCACTACCTGCAATCCCTCGGGGTGACGGCGCTCTACCTCAACCCCATCTTCGATTCGCCGAGCAACCACAAGTACGACACCCTGGACTACTTCAAGGTGGATGCCCACCTCGGCAGCAACGAGCAGTTCGCCGAGCTGACCCGCAACCTGCACCAGCGCGGCATGAAGATCATTCTAGATGCTGTGGTCAACCACACCTCGACCCAGCACCCCTGGTTCTGCCCGCCGCTCGGCGCCCAGAGCAACCCGGATTCGCCGTGGCGCAGCTTCTACACCTTTGACAACGAAGGGGATTACGTCAGTTGGAAGGGCATTCGCAGCCTGCCCAAGCTCGACTTTTCCTGCGAGAAGGTGCAGGACGCCGTCTATCGGGCTGATGATGCCATCCTGCGCTACTGGATGCGCGCCCCCTACCAGATCGACGGCTGGCGCTTCGACGTCATCCACATGCTGGGTGAGCGCGGCACCGCCGAAGGCAACAGCGGCCACGTGCGCGCCATTCGCGGCGCGGTGAAGCAGGAGAACCCGGACGCCTACGTGCTCGGCGAGCACTTCTTCGAGGCGAGCCAGTGGCTGCAGGGGGATCAGGAGGACGGCGCCATGAACTACTACGGCTTCGCCCATCCGATCCGCGCCTTCCTGGCCGGCAAGGATATCGCCTACCACCCCATCAAGATCAGCGCCGAAGAGCTGGATCGCTGGCTCAAACTGGCGCGGGCTCACATCCCGTTCAAGAACCAGCTGGCCCAGTTCAATCTGCTGGACAGCCACGATACCGCCCGCTTCCTCCACCTGCTGGGCGAGGACAAGCAGCGGATGCGCCTCGCGGCCACGTTGCTGCTCACCTATATCGGCGTGCCCTCCATCTACTACGGCGACGAAGTGGGGCTCTCCGGCGGCAACGACCCGGACTGTCGCCGCTGCTTCCCGTGGGAGACCACGGCCTGGGATCACGTGCTGCACGACCACTATCGCCGGCTGATCCAGATCCGCCGTCAGCGTCCCTCGCTGCGCCGCGGTGATATCCAGACCCTCTATGCCGGCCCCCACAGCTATGTGTTTGCCCGCACCCTGCAAAGCGATCAGGTGGTGGTGGCCTGCAACCGCCGCCCGAGCGAGCCGCGTACCATCAGCCTGCCCCTGTGGCAGACCGCGAGCCCCGCCAGCCGCTTCACCGACGCCTTCAACGGCGAGAAGTTCGAAGTGGTGCAGGGGGAGCTGCAGCTGACCATTCCGGCCAACTCGGCCCGGGTGCTGCTCTCCAGTTGAAGAGCGTTATCTCGCCAATAAAAAAACCGGAGCCTGTTGCTCCGGTTTTTTTATGCGCCACAGCTGGCCGGCAGTGCCCTTGTGCAGAGCACCTGCGAACCGGGCTGAGCATCAGTAGTTGATGCTGACGTAGGGCACTTCCGGCACCTGCCATAGCTGTTTGAGATAGACGGTGAGCACGAAGAAGAAGTTGGCCAGCAGGTTGGCAAAGCGGTAGAGGATGGGGTCGAAGCTGACGCCACTCTCCTCGAGGCGTACCAGCAACCGCACCACCTTCTTGCTGCCACAGCGGCACAGATGAAGGGTCGGGATCGGCTGCGGCCCTTGCGGCAGCACAAAACCGGTGACCCGGCCCCGGCTCGCCTCGTTGTAGTGGTCGTAACGGGCCTTGAGCCACTCAAGGTCTGCCTCGAAGATCCCCAGCTTGCCGCGCACCGAACCGTTGAGGTTATAGATAAGGCGCTGCAACGCCGCGAGATCCGCCAGCATGGGCGCAATATCGGCATCCGGCGAGAGGTGTGACAGCACGGCACCGACCTGGCAGCAGAGCTCGTCGGTGGCGATCTCGAAGTCACACTTGAGCGAGGTTTCGAAGATGAAGGGGTAGCAAAGCTCGCGCTTGTCTCGGGGCTTTTTCGGGTTCATTGGCTGGCCGCATCGGGAAAAAGGCCAGTTTGCCAGCCCCCGCAGGAGCTGGCAAACGGCCGGTCAGGAGTTAATCAATCCCGATGGCAAGCACTCAGGCACTCTTGCCGCTGCTTGCAGGGTCGGTCGCGGGCTGGAACTGGCTCAGCATCCGCAATGCCTGCAGCATGCGTTCGTTGAAGCTGGTGAAGCTACTGACCTGCGCCGGATCAGTCTGACCACGCGCAGCCAGCACGGCCGGGGTCAGCGCCTGCTGCTGGGACTCCGGCAGCACGGCATCGGCCTGCTTCTGTACCTCGTCCAGCTTGGGCAGATAGTCGGCAAACGGCTTGAGCAGATCCTGCAGGGAGCTGGCTCCCTGATAGGTCTGGCTCAGCTTGACGCTCTGCTTGAGCTTGAGCGAGTAAGAGGCAAGCTGGGTGTCATCCAGCTTCAGGTCGCCTGCCTTCTTCAGCACATCGTCCAGATTGCCGGAGAAGAAGTCGCCAGCCAGACCGTCGATCCCCTTGACCAGCTTGCCGATGGAGTCCATCTCCTCCTTGCTGAGATCACCCTCCAGTGAAAAGCTGAAACTCTGGCTCGATTTGAGACTGAACTGGCTGCCGCTGTCGCTCTTCTGGGATCGGGTCTGCCAGCTGTCGTTGAAGCGCAGCACCACCTTGTCGCCATCCTTGGTCTGGATCTCCAGCGACCCCTGCTGGCGACTGGCCATCTCGGCCTGCCCCATATCGGTCGTGGAGACCTTGCCAAAGAACTCCTTCTCGAACTCGTCGAGCCCCTTCTGGATCAACTTGTAGCTCTGATCCATGCCGGTCTTGATATCGCCGTTGTCAGCCCAGTCACCCAGCTGCTTGCGAGCGTCACCAAACCCCTTGTCCACCCCTTTGCGAGCCTGCTCCATCATGCCGGTCAGGGCATCATCCGACTTGCCGTCGGCACGGGCCGCACCCAGCCGCCCTGTGACAAACTGCAACACGTTGTCCGCCACCGACTGGAAGTCGAACAGGGTATCCGGGGTAACCTCTTCCGGCTGATCCTGGGTCTTGGGCGCCTGATAGCTCTGCCCGTTAATCTCCAGCGCAAACTGCAGCGCCTGCTGGATCAGCACCTGCGCCCACTTCGGGGGCTTGTGCAGGGAGACCTCATCCTCGCTGTTGAGCTGTTTTGACTCCGCCTGTTGCGGCGATTTGGGAGAAACACCCACTCCCTTGGGTTGGGCTGCGCCCACGCCGTCGATCTGCATAATGTGTCCTCCCACCATGCCTGTAGATCCGGTATCGGCCTGACTGAACACTTCTTGACCACAAAATGCTGGACAATCTGCGGCTGGCTTTTAAAATCGGGCCCCTTTGGGTGGCCTGTTGCCATCCCGCGATTTCGACCCGGCCCGGCCGGTGTGCACATGAGGTATCTATGACCCAGTCCCAACAGCCTTCTGCGGATGCTCCGGCGCCAAGAACCCCGGCCGACTACCAGGCCCAGCTCGATGAGAAGAGCGCGCGCCTCACCGGGCTGTTTGCCAGCTTCAACCCTCCCGCGCTGGAGGTGCACAGCTCACCGGCGGAGTACTACCGGATGCGCGCCGAATTTCGCATCTGGCACGAGGGGGATGACCTCTTTCACTGCATGTATGCCCCGGCGACCAAAGAGATTATCCGGGTCGACCACTTCCCCACTGCCAGCCGCCTCATCAACCAGCTGATGCCGGTGCTGCTGGAGGGGCTGCGTCCCCATCAGGTGCTGCGTCGCAAGCTGTTCCAGATTGACTACCTCTCCACCCAGTCCGGCCAGATCATCGTCAGCCTGCTCTACCATCGCAAGCTGGAGAACGAGTGGCAGCAGGCCGCCGAGGCACTGCAGGCCGATCTGCGCGCCAAGGGTTTCGAGCTGCAGCTGATTGGCCGCGCCCACAAGCAGAAGATTTGTCTGGGCGATGACTTTGTCATCGAGCAGCTCAACGTGGCCGGTCGCCAGCTCATCTACAAGCAGGTGGAGAACAGCTTCACCCAGCCCAACGCCGCCATCAACGAGCAGATGCTGGGCTGGGCGCTGGAAGTCACCAAGGGGAGCGAAGGGGATCTGCTGGAGCTCTATTGCGGCAACGGCAACTTCTCCATTGCGCTGGCGCAGAACTTCCGCAAGGTGCTGGCCACCGAGATCGCCAAGCCGAGCGTGGACTCCGCCCAGTTCAACATCGCCGCCAACGGCGTCGACAACCTGATCATCCTGCGCATGTCGGCCGAGGAGTTCACCATGGCGATGCGCGGCGAGCGGGAGTTCAACCGCCTCAAGGGGGTCGATCTCGGCGCTTACCAGTGCAACACCATCTTCGTCGACCCGCCCCGCGCCGGTCTCGACGATGCCACCGTCAAGCTGGTGCAGGAGTACGACAACATCCTCTACATCTCCTGCAACCCCGAGACTCTGCAAGCCAACATGGCCGTGCTGGGCGATACCCACGAGATCGCCCGCTTTGCCCTGTTCGACCAGTTCCCCTGGACCCACCACATGGAGGCCGGAGTCTACCTGCGCCGCAAGGCGGGTTGATTCTAAGGGATAAAAAAACAGGGCCGCTTGGCCCTGTTTTTTTATGGCGTATCCGGCCATTACCGCAGCCGGAAGTGGCTCACTATCTCCCTGAGCCGGTCGTAGGTCTGCTGCATCGAACCTGAACTGGCGACCGTCGCCTCCCCGTTGTGGGTCAGCTGGCGGATCACCTCGGCGATGGCGCTCATGTTGCGGTTGATCTCCTCCGCCACTGCGCTCTGCTGCTCCGCCGCCGTGGCGATATGGCTGATGAGATCATTGATCTCCACCACCTCTCCCGCCATCAGATCCAGCGACTCGTTGACCCTGGTAGTGTTCTCGGCCGCCCCCTGACAACTCTGCTTGGTGTTCTCCATCGCCTCCACCACGGTGCGGCTGCCCCGTTGCAGGCTGGCCAGCATGGTCTGGATCTCCGCCGTGCTCTGCTGGGTGCGGGCGGCAAGGGAGCGAACCTCATCGGCCACCACTGCAAAGCCACGCCCCTGCTCGCCAGCACGAGCCGCCTCGATAGCAGCGTTGAGGGCCAACAGGTTGGTCTGCTCGGCAATGCTGCCGATCACCCCCAGCACGGAGCCTATCTGCTGCACATCCTGCTGCATCGCCTCGATGGAGCGGGCCGTCTCCTCCACCTCGTCCACCAGCGCCATCACGCTGGCCATCGCCTGATCCACCACCTGCCGCGACTGGCTCGCCAGTTGCTGGCTCTGGCCGGTGAGTTGGGCGGTGCTGGCTGCACTTTCCGACACCGAGACTGCGGTGCGGCTCATCTCGTTGATGGCAGTCACCACCTGCTCGGTCTCGCGCACATGATCCGCCAGCAGGGACTGGGCAGCGCCGGTCTGGCTGGCCAATCCGGCAATGCCGCTGTTGAGCTGACCGCTCGCCTCCTGCACCTCGCCCATCATCTCCTGCAGCCGCTCGATAAAGCGGTTGATGCCGGCCGAGATCTGGCCCAGATCATCGGTACTGGTCACCGCCAGCCGGCGGGTGAGATCGCCACTGCCGCGAGAGAGCTCCAGCACCAGATCCCGCAGCGAGAGGATGGGGCGATAAGCCACGTTGAGCGCCAGTATGGCGAGTACCATCACCACCACGGCAACACCAAGCAGCGCCATGATGATCTGGCCGTTGAGGGCCCGGGTCATGGTCTGGATGTAGTCGAGGTCGATGTAGCCGGTCAGGGTCCAGCTGTTGCCGCGAATATCCAGCTGATTGGGGCGCGCTTCGCTCTCCCCCTGCGGTTTGCTGTTGTAGAGCTCATTGCCCTGGCCATCGGCCAGCGAGAAGTAGCGCCCCTCGCCGCTCATTTTCTCCAGCAGGCTCTTGAACTCGCTCATGTCGAGGTAGTAGAGATAGGCCGAATCGGCACCTCGCGGCACCAGTATGGTGATGACCGGCTTGCCATCCACCTGTTGCAGCGGGCTGACGGTGATCTGGTTGTTGGCGGCGGGGATCAGCTTGCGCAGCGCATCGACCTTGGCCGTATCGTTGATGACACCGCTCACGTCGAAGGCCATGTCGCCGATCACTTTGACGATATTGTGAAAGCCGGTCTCTTGCAGGGTCTTCTTGACGTTGGTCACCCCGAAGTTGAGGTTGGCGGCCAGCAGGATTTTTTGATTGATGTCGCTGGCCAGCTTCTCTTTGACCAGAGTGATCTGTTCATTGATGTTCTTGGTCGCCTGGGTGCGGATGTAGGCGCTGATGAAGTGATTGACGCTGAACCAGGCGGTACCTATGGTGACCAGAATGGCCAGCAGCAACAGGACGTAAATCTTGACCTTGAATGGCATGGGATCCCTCCAGAAGAGAGGGTTGGCAACGCCAACCCTCCCTGCCAATCGTTATTTCTTCTTGGCGTACTTCATGGAGTCCAGTGCCACCGCCAGAATGATGATGCCGCCCTTGATGATGAACTGCCAGTAAGGGCTGACGCCGATATAGGTCAAACCATAGTTGATCAGGGTGAAGATAAGTACGCCGGTGATCACACCTGCGACAGTTCCCACCCCGCCGGCAAACGACACCCCGCCCACCACGCAGGCTGCGATGGCATCCAGCTCGTACATGAAGCCGAGGTTGTTGGTGGCACTACCGATCCGGCCCGCTTCCAGCATACCGCCGAAGGCGTAGAAGACCCCAGCCAGCGCATAGATCATCACCAGATTGACCGCCACGTTGACGCCGGAAACCTTGGCCGCTTCCGGGTTGCCGCCGATGGCGAAGATGTTCTTGCCAAAGCGGGTCTTGTTCCACAGCACCCAGACAAAGACGCTGGCGATGGCCGCGTAGAAGGTGAGATAGGAGAGCTTGAAGCCGCCGATCCGGATAAAACCCTGGGCGAAGCTGGAGAAGCGGGGGTCAAAACCGGCTACCGGCGAAGCCCCTACCGAGTCAAAGTAGAGGGAGTTGATACCGTAGACGATGATCATGGTCCCCAAGGTTGTGATAAAGGGGGTCACGTTCAGATAGGCGACGATAAGACCGTTGACCAGACCTATCAGGGCTCCCACCACGCACACCAGCAGAATTACCGCAGGAATGGGCACCTCCCCCAGCGTCGGGAAGACCTTGTTGACGTTGGTCAACGCCTGCAGCATGGTCGCCGCGATGAGCGCTGCCAGACCGACCTGACGACCGGCCGAGAGATCTGTCCCCTGGGTGATGATGATACCTGCCACCCCCAGCGCGATAATGACCCGCACCGAGGACTGGGTCAGGATGTTGCTGAAGTTGGTGAGGCTCAGGAAGGAGGGTTCCTTGATCACGATGATCATGAGCAGCACCAGCAGCACCACGTAGATGCCGTTCTCCTTGAGCGCCCGCATCAGATTGAAATTTTTAGCCGACTCCATAAATGTCTTCCTGTCTCTAGAGGTACAGAGATGCCAGGCGCAGTATCTCGCTCTGGTCAGTTTCTTTGGTATTGACGATCCCGGCGACCCTGCCATTGCTCATGACCATGATGCGGTCGGTGATGCCGAGCAGTTCGGGCATTTCGGAGGAGATGATGATGATCCCCTTCTCCTTCTTCGCCAGCTCCAGAATGAGCTGATAGATCTCGAACTTGGCCCCCACATCGATGCCACGGGTGGGCTCATCCAGCATCAGGATCTCCGGCTGGGTCAACAGCCAGCGGCCGATGATCACCTTCTGCTGGTTGCCCCCGGAGAGGGAGCCAATCTGGGTCTGCTGGGTCGGCGTCTTGACCCGCATGGAGTCGATGACCCACTGAGTATCGCTCTTCATCTTGTTGTCGCTGAGCAGCCCCATGGAGCCCTTGTAGTTGTCCATGTTGGCGATCAGGGAGTTGAAGGCGATATCGAGACGGGAGTAGATACCGGTAGAGCGGCGCTCCTCGGTCACCAGCGCAAAGCCGTTGCGTATCGCTTCGTGGGCGTTGTGGTTGGCCACCTCTTTGCCGTGCAGCTTGATGCTGCCCTGGCTGCGATCGCGAATGCCGAACAGGGTCTCGACGATATCGGTGCGCTTGGCCCCGACCAGCCCGGCGACACCGAGGATCTCACCCTTGTGCAGGTTGAAGGTGATGTCCTGAATGGAGGGCTGGTTCTTCGCCGTCAGATGTTCGACCTCGAGGATCACCTCTTTCGGCTGGTTGGTTTTTTCCGGGAAGCGCTGGGTGAGCTCGCGACCGACCATCATGCCGATGATCTGATCCATGGTCATCCCCTTGAGCGGCTGGGTCGCCACCCACTGGCCATCCCGCAATATGGTGATCTCGTCACAGAGCTGGAAGATCTCTTCCATCTTGTGGGAGATGTAGACGATGCCGCACCCCTTGTCCTTCAGCTTGTTGATGATCTTGAAGAGATGACTCACCTCTTTCTCGGTCAGCGAGGAAGTGGGTTCATCCATGATGACGATCTTGGCATCGTAGGAGAACGCCTTGGCGATCTCGATCATCTGCATCTGGGAGACGGAGAGGGTCGCTACCTTGACCCGCGGGTCGATGTCGATATCCAGCTCCTCGAAGATGCGTTTGGTGTCTTCGTACATCTTGCCGTGGTCGATGAACCACCCTTTGGTCGGGTAGCGACCTAGCCACATGTTGTCCATTACGGAGCGCTGCAGCACCAGGTTGAGCTCCTGATGCACCATGGAAACGCCGTTCTCCAGCGCCTCTTTGGAGGAGGTGAAGTTGATCTCCTGCCCCTTGAAGAAGATCTTGCCCTGATCCTTCTCGTAGATGCCGAACAGGCACTTGAGCAGTGTCGATTTTCCCGCCCCGTTCTCGCCCATCAACGCATGCACAGAATGAGGACGGACCCGTAAATTGACATTATCGAGTGCCTTGACGCCAGGAAAGCTCTTACTGACGTCAATCATCTCCAACAGCCATTCTGATTGTTGCTGTGTTGTCATATCAGCCATCACATCTGGTTGAAAAAAGGGCAAGGGGATCTCCCTTGCCCTGGAGGAGGGAATTATTCGAATTGGGACAGGTTGTCTTTATCTACGCCGACGTAGGGAACACGCACGACCTTGTTGACGATGTTCCACTTGGTGCCTTCACCGGCCGCTTTACCTTCAGCCAGGTTCTTGGTCAGCTCGTAGGTCGCCTTGGCCTGGTTGGCCGCATCGTTCAACACGGTACCGGCCATGGCACCGCTCTTCACCAGTGCCAGCGCTTCAGGCAGCGCATCGACACCGAATACCGGAATGGCAGTCTTGCCCTGTGCTTTCAGTGACTCGACAGCGCCCATCGCCATGCCGTCGTTGTTGGCGATGACCACTTCGATCTTGTTGGCGTTCGGGCCGGAGATCCAAGCGTCCATCTTGTCCTTGGCCATGGCGGTATCCCACATACCGGTATCCATGTGCAGCTGCTGGGTCTTGATGCCGCCGTCATTCAGGGTCTTGATGACGTAAGTGGTGCGCGCTTCGGCATCCGGGTGGCCCGGCTCCCCTTTCAGCAGCACGTACTGAATAACGCCATCCTTGTTCAGATCCCAGGCCGGATTGGCTTTCCAGTGTTTGGCAATCAGGTGACCCTGGATGATGCCTGACTCCTTGGAGTCGGTACCTACGTAGTAGGCCTTGTCGTAGCTGGCCAGATCGGCAGCACTCGGCTCCTTGTTGTAGAAGACTACCGGAATATCTTCGCCACGGGCCTTTTCAATCACCACGGGAGCGGCAGCCGGGTCAACCAGGTTGATGGCCAGCGCCTTCACGCCCTTGGCCAGCAGCACGTCGATCTGGTCGTTCTGCTTGGACTGGTCGTTCTGGGAGTCGTTCATCAGCAGCTCAACCCCGGGGTTGGCAGCCGCTTCCTTCTCGATCGCCTTGCGCACCACCGCCATGAAGTTGTCGTCATATTTGTAGACGGTCACCCCGATGCGGGTTTCAGCGTGGGCAGCAGTGGCACCAGCCATCAGGCCCAGCAGCAGGGCAGCAACGGTCGTCATTTTTTTCATTGTGTGTGCTCCGATGTATCTATCCATGAGTTGTAGGGTGGCGAGCTATTGAGCAATCGCCATTCAATGTAATCAATTTGTTGTCATTTCTTCTGTGATCATGACGACAAAATGAAAACGATTACACTCTGTTACATTGAATCTTTTTCTTATTTTTCAAAAACATAAATTCAAGCGTTAATTTTTGGACTCAATCTATTCCGCAGCATTGAGGCTAGTCGCTAACAGGCTGTTGTCAAAAAGCTCAACCAAGGGTGCAGTGCCAGCGATAGCGACGGGCAGTCAGCTGATACTCGGGGCGCACGCTCTGGCTCCAGGAGTCATCCCCGCCCACTCCCATGTGAGCACCATCGAGGCAGACCCACAGCCCCTCCTCTGCCACCAGATCGCTCTGGTGACGGGCAGTGGCCAGCTGCTGCTGGCTGAAGCGACTGACGCTGAAATGGAAAGCGCCACTCACCTGCAGCCCGCCCAGCTGCAGCTCGCGGGTATCGCAGCGCAAGCCGTTGTCGGTCGGGAAGACGTAAGGGGTGTGCATGGCCTCCAGCGGCAGGCTCCAGCGACCCTGATCGGCGCCCAGCAGGCGATCCAGATAGTTTTCGTGGGGGCCGCGTCCCAGCCACTGCACCTGCTCAACCGGGTCAGCCAGATGGATTAGCAGACCGATCCGCGGCAGCGAAGGCAGCACCTGCGCCAGCTCGCACTCGATGTCGAGACTCATGGTGCCGTCGTCAGCAAAGCGGTGATGCCAATGGCTCAGCAGTTGCAATTGATCCTGATGGAAATAGCCGTGAGTCACCCTCAGCTCGCTGCCGGCAACCACCACGCCCAGACAGCGGTGCTGCCACTGCTCGAGGCCACAGACCTGCCAGCGGGCAATCCAGGAGTTGGGGTCGGCGTGATCCGCTTCGCTGGTGCCAATGTCGTTGTCGAGCGGCGCGCGGTAGAAGTGATCCATGATCGGCGCCAGCAGCTGCTCCTGCCCCGATTTCTGCCAGCTGGTGATGCGACCGCTCTGCTTGTCGAGCCGCCACTGAGTGTTAGCAGTGGTGACCAGCCAGCCATCGGCCTGCTCCACCATAGCCGCAGGTCTGACTGGTGCAGGTAGCGCCAGCGGTGACGGCAGCATGAATTGCTGGCGCGCCACCTCGTGCCCAGCCTCCGACCATGGGGTGGCATTCGGCTGCAAGATGGCCAGATCGAGCCAGGCCAGCGAGCCTGCCGCAAAGGCGGGTAGCGTCCCGCTCAGGGTCAACTCGACCACTCCTTGCGCTGCCAGCGCGAGAGACACCTCTCCCTCCAGCACCACTTGGCCGTTTTCACTCAGCTGCCAGCAAAGCCGCTCGTTGTCGGTGGTACGGAACAGATATTCGCTCTCGATCCGCACTCGCAGCGGGGTGTGCTCAAGCAAAGTGAAGCGGAACGGCTGCTGGGCGCGCTTTGCCTCGAACAGCGTGGGATGGGGAGTGCGATCCGGGAACAGCAGGCCGTTGCAGCAAAACTGGCGATCGTTTTGCACATCACCGAAGTCGCCGCCATAGCCCCAATAGTGGCGGCCATCGGCGGTGTATTTGTCGAGCCCCTGATCGACCCAATCCCAGACAAAGCCCCCCTGCAATCTCGGATGATCGCGAAACGCCTGCCAGTAGTGGGCATAGCCTCCCAGACTGTTGCCCATGGCATGAGCATATTCGCAGAGGATCAGCGGCCGATGCTCCTCGGGCAGGCCGATCCACTTGGCCAGCGCCCACTTGGGCACCGCCGGGAAGGGTTGATCCTGATGGGTTCTGGCATACATGGGGCAGATGATGTCGGTCGCCGGGGTATCGGCCCCGCCCCCCTCATACTGTACCGGACGGCTCGGGTCGCTGCGCTTGATCCAGCCATACATGGCATCGTGGGCCGGGCCGTAACCCGACTCGTTGCCCAGCGACCAGATGATGATGGAGGGGTGGTTGAAATCCCGTGCCACCATGCGGGTGGCCCGCTCCAGAAAGGCGTTGCTCCAGGCGGGATCCCGCGCCAGGCGCCCCATGGGGGTCATGCCGTGGGTCTCCAGATTCGCCTCATCCACCACATAAAGGCCGAGCCGATCGCAGAGGCGATAGAAGTCGGGATGGTTGGGATAGTGGGAGCAGCGCACCGCGTTGAAGTTGTGCCGCTTCATCAGCAGCAGATCCCGCTCCATGGTGGCGCGATCAATGGCATACCCTTTGGCGGGGTGGTGTTCGTGACGGTTGGCACCGCGAATAAGCAGCGGCTGACCGTTGACCCGCAGCAGACCGCCACGGATCTCCACTGTCCGAAAGCCCACATCATAGGCTTCGCTCTCGATAGGCTCGCCCTGCTCGTCCAGCAGGGTCAGGGTCAGGCGATAGAGGTGAGGCGTCTCGGCGCTCCACTGGTGCGGCGCAGCCACATCGAGCCACAGCTCGGCGCGATCGTCATATGCCCCTTTTTCATCAATGGCTTGGGTACCGATCGGCTGACACAGGGTCGCAACCCGCTCGCCACCGTCATAGAGATTGGCCTCCACCGAGAGGCCAACTGCATTGGCCGCCTGCAGTGCAATCTTGAGGCGGCCATCCCGATAGCGGGCATCCAGCTCGGGGGTGACCCGAATATCCATCAGATGACGGGCCGACTTGTGCAACAGACTGACGGAACGGAAGATCCCAGACAGCCACCACATATCCTGATCTTCCAGATAGGAGCCGTCGGACCAGCGCAACACCAGCACCGCCAGCCGGTTGCGACCGGCCTGCAGATATGGGGTCAGATCGAATTCGGCGGGCAACCGGCTGTCCTGAGAGTAACCGACCCAGCGACCGTTGCAGAACAGGTGGAAGGCGCTGCTCACCCCGTCGAAGATGATCCGGCTCTGGCCGCTGGCCAGCCAGTCGGCCGGAAGTTCGAACTCACGGGAGTAGCAACCGGTGGGGTTCTCTGCAGGCACCCGAGGCGGATCGCAGGGAAAGGGGTACTTGATATTGGTGTAGATGGGGCCATCGGTAAGTGGCCGTGCTGCCGGATAGGCGGCATCCAGCTGCCAGTTGCCCGGCACTGTAATGGGACAGGCATCCGCCAGATCCTGCGCCAGCCAGCTCTCGGGCACCAGCTCGGGAGCGGCAAAGAAGGAGAAGCGCCACTCGCCATCCAGTGAACGGCGTGAGGGTGAAAGGAGATCGTCTCTGGCATCCGCTTCGCTACGCCAGCTGAACATGGGGGTATGGGCTGCCAGGCGGTTTACCGAAGTAATCACCTGAGTCTGCCAATCCTGACGCGCCACTATCTCCCTGAGCATTCCCCTTCTCCCTGATGACTGGAAAACGTATTCCAGTCTAGAGAAGTGTGGCTAGGGGATCGGCGATCTCGCTCACACAGATGTAAACGATTACACTAATTTTGTTAAGTAAAGCGGAGTAAAAACCATTAAAAATAGGTAAAACAATAAAAGCTCGAGAAATGAGCTGCAAACGGCCCCTATCCAGCGCGAACCGGCGCTACCGAGTGACGATTGATCAAGGTCGGGGTATAGATGCGGTTCTGCTGTGCCTCGCTCTCCCCTGCCGCCAGCTGCAACGCCAGCTTGGCTGCCTGACTCGCCATCAACTCGATGGGGTACCGCATGGTGGAGAGCTTGGGCCTCAGGTATCTGGCGTAGATGATGTCATCGAAGCCCACCACCGAAACCTCCTCCGGCACCCGCAGCCCGTTGTCCGCCAGCACCGAGATGGCTCCGGCCGCCATGGCATCGTTATAGGCCACCACAGCGGTCACCTTGAGCCCCTTGGCCAACAGGTTGAGCATGGCGCGCTCGCCCCCCTCCTCGTTCGGCGTGCCGCTCTCGATAAGCTCGGGATCCGCCGCCAGACCAGCCTCTGCCAACCCGTCCTGATACCCCTGCAGCCGCAAGGTGGCATCTTCGATGGCGTGATCCGAGCTGATAAAAGCGATGTGGCGGTGACCCAGCTCGATCAGATGACGGGTTGCCGTGGCGGCCCCCAGCCGGTTGTTGAGGGCGATGCAGCGCCCCTTGATGGCAGGAATATCGCGATTGATAAGCACCATGCCGGGCACCCGCATGGCGTAGTCGCAGAGCTCTTCGTCGCTGAGCGCCTTGCTGTGCACCACCAGAGCCTCGCAGCGCTTGCCGATCAGCAGCTCGATCGCCTCGCGCTCCTGGCGCGCCTTGTGAAAACCGTTACCCATCAACAGGTGGAGATTCTGCTCGACGGCCACACCGGAGACCCCCTTCACCAGAGCCCCGAAGAAGGGATCCGCCACGTCTCCCACTACGACGCCCATGGTATCGCAGGTCTGGCTGACCAGCGCCCGCGCGTTGGCGTTGGGGGTATAGCCCAGCTCCGTCATCGCCTTCTGGACGGCGGCGCGGGAGGCGGCACTGGCCTTGGGCGAGTTGTTCATCACCCGTGAAACCGTTGCCACCGACACATTGGCCAAACGGGCGACATCCTTGATGGTACTCATGCTGTTTTCACTTATTTCACTCTGCGACAGATTGACCATTATACCCACCAACCCCATTGAAAACAGGGGATAACGCACGATCTGCCAGAGAAGCGATCACAAAAGCAGTGTAATCGTTTACACCATTTTGCAAGCAAGTTCACAGTTTGCAAGCCAACCCCTCGGCTAGACTGCTTCCAGACACTTTTTCAGTGGAGAGCAAGATGAAGGTTCTGGTCACCGGCGGCTGCGGATATATCGGCAGCCACACCTCTCTGGCCCTGCAAGCCGCAGGCATGACCCCGGTCGTGGTGGACAACCTCTGCAACAGCAAGCGCAGCGTGTTGACTCGAGTCGCGGCTATCAGCGGCCAGCAACCCGTGTTCTATCAAGGGGATATTCGCGATGCCACCCTGCTGGACCGGATCTTCGCCGAGCAGCAGATCGACGCAGTAATCCACTTTGCCGCCCTCAAGGCGGTCGGCGAGTCGACCCGCATTCCACTGGATTACTACGAGAACAACCTCGGCGGCACCCTCACCCTGCTGCAGGCGATGAAGCGGGCTGGCGTGCACAATCTGGTGTTCAGCTCCTCGGCGACCGTCTACGGCGATCCCGCCAGTCTGCCGATCCGCGAGGATTTCCCCCGCAGCGCTACCAACCCCTACGGTCGCTCCAAGCTGATCATCGAGGAGATCCTCGAGGATTTGCACCTGGCCGAGCCGCACTGGAGCATGACCCTGCTGCGCTACTTCAATCCGGTCGGCGCCCACGAGTCGGGCACCATGGGGGAAGATCCCCAAGGCATTCCCAACAATCTGATGCCCTATATCACTCAGGTCGCCATCGGCCGTCGCGACTGCCTGTCGGTCTTTGGAAACGATTACCCAACTGTGGATGGCACCGGCGTGCGCGACTACATCCACGTGATGGATCTCGCCGAGGGGCACGTCAAGGCACTGCAACACTGCGCTGGCAAGGGTGGCGTGCACACCTACAACCTGGGCACCGGCCAGGGCCAGAGCGTATTGCAGCTGGTCGCCGCCTTCTCCAATGCCTGCGGCAAGCCGCTGCCGTTTCGCATCGAACCGCGTCGCCCGGGCGATATCGCCGCCTGCTGGGCCGATCCGGCCAAGGCCGAGCGCGATCTGGGCTGGCAGGCAATCCGGGACATAGACGCCATGTGCGCCGACAGCTGGCGCTGGCAGTCCGCCAATCCGAACGGTTACGAGGAGTAGGCCCGCCTGCTCCCCGGTAATAAACGACTCTATTTTTCAATACCTTATTCAGGAGAGATGATGTTCAACCCCGTCGATCATCCCCATCGCCGCTTCAACCCGCTGACCGGCCAGTATGTGCTGGTCTCCCCCCACCGGGCCAAACGCCCCTGGCAGGGGCAGGTGGAGAAGGTGAGTCAGGCCCCCAAACAGGCACACGATCCCGACTGCTTCCTCTGCGCAGGCAACACCCGGGTCACCGGCGACATCAACCCCGATTACAAGGGCACCTTCGTCTTTACCAACGACTTCGCCGCCCTGATGCAGGATACCCCGGCCGCCGATAGCGCCAGCGATCCCCTGCTGAAACTGGAGGCCGCCCGCGGCACCAGCCGGGTGATCTGCTTCTCGCCGGATCACGGCAAGACCCTGCCCGAGCTACCGCTGCCCGCCATCGAAGGGGTGATCACCACCTGGATGGATCAGGTCGCCGAGTTGTCGGCCCAGTGGGAGTGGGTGCAGGTATTTGAAAACAAAGGCGCCGTCATGGGCTGCTCCAACCCGCACCCCCACGGCCAGATCTGGGGCAGCGATTTCCTGCCCAACGAGATCGCCCGCGAAGAGCAGCACCAGCGTGACTGGCTGGCCGAGCATGGCCGTCCCATGCTGCTGGAGTATGTGGAGCGGGAGCTGGCGGATCGCTCGCGCATCGTGGTGGAGACCGAGCACTGGCTCGCCGTAGTTCCCTTCTGGGCCGCCTGGCCGTTCGAAACCCTGCTGCTGCCCAAGGCGCACGTCCCCTCCATGCTCAACCTGACCAAGGCCCAGCAACAGGATCTGGCGGTGGCGCTCAAGGAACTCACCAGCCGCTACGACAACCTGTTCGAGTGCAGCTTTCCCTACTCCATGGGCTGGCACTTTGCACCGCCCAAGTCGGATTGCCCCGATGCGTGGCAGTTGCATGCCCACTTCTATCCGCCCCTGCTGCGCTCCGCCACCGTGCGCAAATTCATGGTCGGCTTCGAGATGCTGGCCGAAACCCAGCGCGACCTGACTCCGGAGCAGGCCGCCGAGCGGCTGCGCGCGCTGAGCCCCATTCACTACAACCAGACCAATCAAACCAATGAGGAGGCCCTATGACCCCGAGCCAACGCGTCAGCACCGTTTTTGCCGAGCAATTTGCCAAAGCGCCCGATCTGCTGGTGCGTGCCCCCGGCCGCGTCAACCTCATCGGTGAACATACCGACTACAACGACGGCTTCGTGCTGCCCTGCGCCATCGACTACGAGACCTGCGTCGCCATCGGCCTGCGCGATGACCGACAAGTGCAGGTGATCGCCGCCGACTACGGCAACCAGCGCGACCAGTTCGACCTCGACCAGCCCATCGAGCACCACCCCAGCCAGCGCTGGAGCGACTACATCCGCGGCGTGGTGAAATATCTGCAGGAGCGCGGTTATGCCCTGCGCGGCCTCGATCTGGTGGTTTCCGGCAACGTGCCGCAGGGGGCGGGACTCTCCTCCTCCGCCTCGCTGGAAGTGGCCATCGGTCAGGCCTTCAAGGAGGCGCTGGGGCTCACCATCACTCAGGCCGAGATCGCCCTCAACGGTCAGCAGGCGGAGAACAAGTTCGTCGGCTGCAACTGCGGCATCATGGATCAGATGATCTCCGCCAGCGGCAAAACCGACCACGCCCTGCTGCTCGACTGCCGCTCGCTGGAAACCCGCCTCATCCCCATGCCCACCGATCTGGCGGTACTGATCGTCAACTCCAATGTGCGCCGTGGTCTGGTGGACAGCGAATACAACACCCGTCGCCAGCAGTGCGAAGCGGCCGCCCGCCACTACGGAGTCAAGGCACTGCGCGATCTCGATCTGGCGGCTCTCGAAGCGGGCAAGGCCGGACTGGATGAGGTCTGCTACCGCCGTGCCCGCCACGTGGTAGGCGACAATACCCGCACCCTGGCCGCCGCCGATGCGCTGGCGCAAGGGGATCTGGTTCGTCTCGGCGAGCTGATGGCCGATTCACACGCCGCCATGCGTGATGACTTCGAAATCACAGTGCCCGCCATCGACGGTCTGGTGGAGATCATCAAGGCCAGGATCGGCACCGAAGGTGGCGTGCGGATGACTGGCGGCGGCTTCGGCGGCTGCGTGGTCGCCCTGCTGCGCCCCGAGAAGGTGGCCGAGGTGATCGCCGCGGTTGAGGCCGAGTATCCGACCCGCTTCGGCCTCAAGGCTGACTGCTACGTCTGCTCTGCCAGCGCCGGTGCAGGCAAGCTATGAGCAGCGCCATGACGCCATTCGAACTGGAAAACGAGGAGGGGCTGCGCCTGCGCGGCCTCGACTTCGGCGCTACCCTCACCTCCCTCACCCTGCCGGTGGCGGGCAAACGGCGCGAAGTCCTGCTGGGTTGTGCCGACGACGCCTATCCCGCCCAACAGGTGTGGCTAGGCGCGGTGGCGGGACGTTTTGCCAACCGCATCGGCGGCGCCGAGCTACTGCGTGATGGCCAGCGCTGGTCACTGGATGCCAATCAGGCACCCAACTGCCTGCATGGCGGGCAGGCGGGCTTTCATCGTCAGCGGTGGCAAATCAAGGAGCTGGAAGCGGATCGGGTCAAGCTGGCGCTGCTCTCCCGGGCGGGGGATCAGGGCTTTCCCGGCAATCTGCGGGTAACCCTGGAGTACCGGCTGGAGCAGAGCGATCTGGTGGTGGATTTTATCGCCAGTACGGATGCCGCTACGCCGGTCAGCCTCACCAGCCATGCCTACTTCAATCTCGATGACAACCCCGACAGCGGCGATGTGCGTGACCACCTCATCAGCATCAATGCCGACCACTTCCTGCCGACCGACCCAAGCGGTTTGCCGATCGCCATCACCCCGGTGGAGGGGCCATTCGATCTGCGCCAAGAGCGCCTTGTCGGGCTGGATTGGCTGAGCCATCCCCAGCAGCAACAGGCCAAGGGGTACGATCACGCCTTTGTGCTCAACGGCCCGGCGCAGGAGTGGGCTGCTCGCGTGGTATCGGGTGACAGACAGCTGGCGATGGAGGTCTACACCAACCAGCCCTCGCTGCAGTTATACAGCGGCAACTGGCTGGCCAATACCCCGAATCGCCAGGGTCTGGCGCACCGGGATCACGACGGCTTCTGTCTGGAGGCGCAGCAACTGCCCGACAGTCCGAACCGGCCCGAGCTGGGCGACCCCTGGCTGGTGCCGGGCGAGCGCTATCACCACCAGACTCGCTACCGCTTTATCCGCGACTGACTTAAAGGTTTCACAATTTTTCCGTAGCAGCGCCAGCCACATTCGAGCAAGATAAGCCGCCCCGAGACCCTTCCGGGGCGTTTTTGCATCAACGTAGCAAGGATTCTGTTCGATGACTGACACCTATAGCCTGCTGGTCGCCTTTATTCTGGGCGTCGTCGAGGGGCTGACCGAGTTCCTCCCCGTCTCTTCAACCGGCCACATGATCATCGTCGGCCATCTGCTGGGCTTTGAAGGGCCCAAGGCCGCCACCTTCGAAGTGGTGATCCAGCTTGGCTCGATTCTCGCGGTGGTTGCCGTCTTCTGGCGCCGCCTGTTTGGTCTGATTGGCATCCACTTCGGTCAGAAGCCGGAACCGGGCCACGCCACTCTGTCGCTGATCCATGTCATCCTCGGCATGATGCCCGCCATCGTGGTCGGTCTGGCCATCCACAGCTGGATCAAAGCCAACCTGTTTGGCCCGCAGACCGTGATGTATGCGCTGGTTGCGGGCGGTATCCTGCTGATCATCGCCGAGAAGTTCCGCCCGGCGGTTCGCTCCGAAACCCTGGATGACATCAGTTACAAACAGGCGTTTGGCATCGGCCTGTTCCAGTGTCTGGCGCTCTGGCCCGGCTTCTCACGCTCAGGCGCCACCATCAGCGGCGGCATGCTGATGGGGATCAGCCGCCATGCAGCGGCCGAGTTCTCCTTCATCATGGCGGTACCCATGATGATGGCGGCCAGTACGCTCGATCTCTACAAGAGCCGCGACTTCCTCTCCATGGCCGACTTCCCGATGTTTACGGTGGGTTTTATCACCGCCTTCGTGGTCGCCATGATCGCCATCAAGAGCTTCCTGGCGCTGATCCGTCGCCTCGACTTCATCCCATTCGCCATCTACCGCTTTATCGTGGCATTCGCCGTCTATCTGCTGTTTGTCGCCTGACCCTCAGCCAGCAATCAAATGACAAAAGGGACCGCAAGGTCCCTTTTTTATTGTCCAAGCCCCTCAGTAGAGGTGCTGACTGATGCCATTGAGCAGCCGCGACAACCCCTTGGTGAACTGCACCGGCGCATCCTGCACCGTGTAGCAGAGGCAGCCATCCGGGGTATGCGGACTGTGGGCATGGTTGGCATCGCGCCAGATAAAATCCCCGGCCTGATAGAGGGTATCGCCATCCTGAATATTGCCCGCCAGCAGCAGGGTCAGCTCATAACCCTGATGGGTGTGCTCGGGGATGCGGCCGCCCGCTTCGATATGGAGCAAACTGGCGCGCGCCCCCATCTCGTCCAGCGGCAGACTCTGCTGACGAATGGCCCCGATATGGCGCCACTTGGGCGAACGGTAGCGGGCCAGCACCCGTGGCAAACGGTAGGCGTGACCGGCTACCTCCAGCTCGCCGGGCTGGGCTCGGGGCAGATCGATAACGGGTGCGGCAACCGGTTCGGGCTGCGCCAGAATATCCGCCAGCATGGCGTCGAATCCGGCGTCCAGTCCCACTTCATCGCGGGAGTCCAGCTCGGGCTCTGCTGGCGAGGCAAGATATTGCTGCGCCAGCTCCTCTTCGAATGTCTTCAGTCGGGCAGCACAATCGGGGCAGAGTTCGCAGTGGGCGGAGAGCCCCACCGCCAGCGGCAGAGGGAGCTCGTCGGCGGCGAAGGCACGCAGCATAGGGTCGGTCGGATGGGCTTTAATCATGGCCTTGCTCCACTTGCTCTTTCAGTTTCTGTAACGCCAGCCGGAGGCGGGACTTGATGGTACCGAGCGGCACGCCGAGTCGTTCCGCCAACTCCTGCTGGGAGAACTCCTGCAGATAGATGCCACGCACCACCTGCTGTTGCGGCTCCGGCAGGGTGCCCAAATAATGGGCCATCTGACGGGTCAGCACCGCATCTTCCCCCCCGCTCAGGTGCTCCTCTTCGGCCTGAAACTCCAGCACCGGCCACAGCTCCTCGGCACAGAGATCCTCCTTGCTGGCGCGACGACGGCGCAGCATGTCAAAGCACTGGTTGCGCATCACGGTATAGATCCAGGTGGTCGGCGCCCCCTTCTCGGGGTGGTAGAGACGCGCCTTCTGCCACACCAGCAGCATGGTCTCCTGCACCAGGTCCATGGCGTTGGCTTCGCTGCCGAGGTGGCGCAAGCCGTAGCTGCGAATGCGCGGCGCAAAGTGTTGGAACAGGCGGGCAAAAGCAGCCTTGTCGGCCTGCTCTGCCACCCTGATCAGCAGAGATTTGAGGTCGCCATCCGGGTTATCCATCACGGGCGAGGTCCTGCGTATGGTCGAGTGTGGTTGGCCAGTATATGCCATTGCGCCATCCCTTTGGTGTGCTGTCGAACATGCTGTGGTGATGACTTGTACGGCGCTGCGGCAGTGGCGGATCAGCGGGTCAGGAAAAAATCAGTGGCTGGCCACCAGCACCCCCTTGAGCAGGGCGATGGCGGGCTGATTGTCGGCGGCGGCCAGCAGCAGTTGTTTCTGTTCAGGGGGGATCGGCAGCACCTCCAGCCAGCGCTGGGCCACCCAGTTGCCATCGTCCCAGCGGGGCGCGGGATAGAGGGCGGCGTAGTCGGGATAATCGGCAAACACCTCCCGCAACGTCTCGACCAGCGGCTGCTGATCGGGATGGAGCCGGCGGGGCGGCCAGGCCGTCAGCGGCGTCACCTCGCCGATACGCAGGCCATCGGGCTCCTGCCACAGATCCTCTATCTGCACCCGCTCCATCCCCTGCACCGTGATCCCCAGCATGCCGTCCGGCAGCCGGTCGAAGTCGATGACCTTGACCCGGGTGGCGATGGGCAGCATGTTGCGCAGGGCGTCGGGCTGGCGCGGATCCACCATGCAGAGGGCAAAGCCCGCCTCCCCCGCTTCGGCCACCATCCGCAGGTATCTGGGCTCGAAGATCCGCAGCGGCATGATGCCGCCGGGCAGCAGGTGGGCTGATAGGGGAAACAGTGCCAGTCGCATCACAAACTCCTTGCTGGGTTACGACTCTAGGTACGTGCAACAGCCAGCGGGAGATCAGTGTCGGGAAAAACCCTTAACAATCAGGGGAAATAGCCTGGACAAGGCGCTTCGATATGCAGTAGAAATGGATAAGCACCGTAATTTCCGTCCAATATTCTGGAATATGGCGCCAAACGCAGTGAAATATCCGCCCGACAGCGAGCGGCGGGTCATCCCTATAGTTTTCTCGAGCCGATGCGGGTAAAATTCACGCCCTTATATATCAGTCATTTTTCGACGCGCAACCTTGGTGGTCAGTTATGAAAGAGCATATTCATCATCTACTTGAACAAACGGTAGCCAATCTCAAGTCAGCAGGCGTCCTGCCGGCGGACCTGGAAGCCCGCGTGCAAGTAGACCGATGCAAGGAAAAAGCTCACGGTGACCTGGCCACCAACCTGGCCATGCTGCTGGCCAAGCCGGCCCGCAAGAATCCCCGTGAGCTGGCGGCTGCCATCATCGAGCACCTGCCTGCCTCCGACCTGATCGCCAAGGTCGAGATCGCCGGCCCCGGCTTCATCAACTTCTTCTTCGACCAGCGCTGGCTGGCCGGTCAGGTCGAGGCCATGGTCACCTCGGCCAACGCCAACGTGAAGTTGCCGACCCCGCAGACCGTAGTGGTGGACTACTCCGCCCCCAACGTGGCCAAAGAGATGGCGGTGCACCACATCCGTTCCACCGTACTCGGTGACGTAGCCGCTCGTGCGCTGGAGTTCCTCGGCCACAAAGTGATCCGTGCCAACCACATCGGTGACTGGGGTACCCAGTTCGGCATGCTGATCGCCTATCTGGAGAAGATGGCCAACGAGAACGCCTCCGACATGGAGCTGCGCGATCTGGAAGCCTTCTACACCCAGGCCAAGCGTTGCTACGACGAAGACGAAGCCTTCGCCGAGCGCGCCCGTAACTACGTGGTCAAGCTGCAGGGTGGCGACGAGTACTGCCGTACCATGTGGAAGAAGCTGGTCGACATGACCATGGAGCAGAACCAGCGCAACTACGACCGCCTGAATGTCTCCCTGACCAACAAGGACATCATGGGCGAGTCCATGTACAACGACATGCTGCCGGAGATCGTGGCCGACCTGAAAGCCAAAGGGCTGGCGGTCGAGAGCGAAGGCGCCACCGTTGTCTTCCTGGACGAGTTCAAGAACAAGGATGGCGAGGCCATGGGCGTCATCATCCAGAAGAGCGATGGCGGTTTCCTCTACACCACCACCGACATCGCCTGTGCCAAATATCGTTACGAAACCCTGGGCGCCGACCGGGTGATGTACTTCATCGACTCCCGTCAGCACCAGCACCTGATGCAGGCCTGGACCATCACCCGCAAGGCGGGTTATGTGCCGGAATCCGTGCCGCTCGAGCACCACGCCTTCGGCATGATGCTGGGCAAGGATGGTCGTCCCTACAAGACCCGCTCCGGTGGCACCGTCAAGCTGGTCGACCTGCTGAACGAAGCGGAAGAGCGCGCCGCCGCCCTGCTGGAGAGCCGCAACAGCGACCTCTCCGCCGAAGAGAAGGCCGAAGTAGTGCACGCCATCGCCATGGGTGCGGTCAAGTATGCGGATCTCTCCAAGAACCGCACCACCGACTACATCTTCGACTGGGATCTGATGCTCTCCTTTGAAGGCAACACAGCTCCTTACCTGCAATACGCCTACACCCGTATTCAGTCCATCTTCCGCAAGGCCGGCGTCGATGCCGCTACCCTGACCGGCAATGTGACCCTGAACGAGGAAGCGGAAGAGACCCTGGCCCAGAAGCTGATCCAGTTCTCCGACGCGGTCAACGGCGTGGCGGACAAGGGGATGCCGCACCTGCTCTGTACCTATCTGTACGAGCTCTCCGGCAACTTCATGACCTTCTACGAAGCCTGCCCGATCAACAAGGATAGCGTGGACGAAGCGACCCGTCAGAGCCGTCTGCTGCTGTGTGCTGCCACCGCCAAGGTGCTCAAGCTGGGCCTCGGCGTACTGGGTATCTACACCCTGGAGCGCATGTAATAGATGGCGACCCGGGATTATGTCGGCAACCGTCCGCGACGTCGCGCGGGCGGTCGCAACACCAAGAAAGCGGCTCCGCGCCGCTTTCCTGTTATCCCGGCCCTGCTGGCCGGGGTGCTGCTGGCAGGCTTTGGCGGCTTCCTCTACATGATCAATGGCAAGGGCAACGATGCCCCGACCATCGAAGAGCAGGTCAAAGCCAACAAGCCCAAACCGCAGAACAACGGGTTGCCTCAGGAGAAGTGGAGCTACATCGAACGGCTTGAGAACAAGCAGGTCGATATCATAGAGCCGCCGACCCAGCCGGGCGTTCTGCCGCCGCCTCCTGCCGATACCATGACCCTGCAACCGGAGAAGCTGCCGCAGCCGGTACCGACCGACATTCCCCAGCCGGGAACGCCCATCGGCCAGCCCAAGCCCTATCAGCCCAATCCGGCAACAACTCCCTCCACCTCCGGTGCGCCGGTTGCCAGCGCCCAGGAGCAGGTGATCGACCGCAAGGCCGAGCGTGAGCGGATGGAGCGGGAGATCCGTGCCGAGCTGGAGCGTGAGCGAGCCGCAGCCGCCAAAGCCCAACCGGCAGCCCAACAGCCTGCCCAGACCGCAGCAGCTGACAGCGGCCGCTATATGATGCAGTGCGCCGCCCTGCGCTCGCAGGATTCTGCGGAGTCGCTCAAGGCACGCATCGCCTTCACCGCAGGTCTCTCCTCCAGCCTGCAGGTGATCAATGGCGCCAACGGCACCGTCTACAAGGTGATGGTCGGCCCCTTCAACGGCAAGGCCGCCGCCGACGCGGCCAACCGCAAGCTGCAGAGCTCAGGCATCAGCGGCTGCATTCCCAAGAAAGGGTAAGCGCCCGTTTTACCATGAGGGGCCGGGTGGCAACACCCGGCCCCTCTTCTTTGGGCTCCCTTCGCACCCATAGCCCCATCTCGCGCTTGTCCCGACCGATTGCAGGCTTGAAAAGCCGTTTTGCCATCCCCATCTTTTCTACCATGCACAGTCAGGCCGTCATTCGGCTCAAGCGAGGTAAGTAAAGTGACTACCATAGTTTCAGTTCGCCGCAACGGTCAGGTCGTCATCGGTGGCGATGGTCAGGTTTCTCTTGGCAACACCGTCATGAAGGGCAACGCCCGCAAGGTTCATCGCCTCTACAACGGTAAGGTACTGGCAGGTTTTGCCGGTGGTACCGCCGACGCCTTCACCCTGCTCGAACGCTTCGAAGCCAAACTGCAGGCCCATCAGGGTAATCTGGAGCGCGCCGCCGTGGCGCTGGCCAAAGATTGGCGCACCGATCGCGCCCTGCGCCGCCTCGAAGCACTGCTGGCCGTCGCCGACGAGCAAAAATCCTTCATCATCACCGGCAACGGTGACGTGGTGCAGCCGGAGCACGATCTCATCGCCATCGGCAGCGGCGGCAACTTTGCCCAGTCCGCGGCCATCGCCCTGCTGGAAAACACCGATCTGGATGCCAGGAGCATCGTCGAGAAGGCGCTCAAGATCGCCGGCGACATCTGCGTCTTCACCAACCAGCACCACACCGTCGAAGTGCTGGACTATTCGGCCAAATAAGCCGGCTACATAGCAACCAATTCTCCAAGGGGTGGGCACTGCCCGCCCCTGATACAGGAACTCCATCATGTCCGAGATGACCCCGAGAGAAATCGTCCACGAACTGGATCGTCACATCATTGGTCAGGCCGATGCCAAGCGTGCGGTGGCCGTTGCCCTGCGCAACCGCTGGCGCCGGATGCAGCTCAACGAAGAGATGCGCCATGAAGTGACCCCGAAGAACATCCTGATGATCGGCCCGACCGGTGTCGGCAAAACCGAGATCGCCCGTCGTCTGGCCAAATTGGCCAACGCCCCCTTCATCAAGGTGGAAGCGACCAAGTTCACCGAAGTGGGCTATGTCGGCAAGGAAGTGGACAGCATCATTCGCGATCTGACCGATGTCGCCATCAAGCTGGTGCGCGAGACCGAGATGGAGAAGATGAAATACCGCGCCGAGGAAGCCGCCGAAGAGCGCATTCTCGATGCTCTGCTGCCCAACCCGCGCAACACCTGGGGTGAGGAAGAGAAAGCCGACAACTCCAACACCCGCCAGATCTTCCGCAAGAAACTGCGCGAAGGTCAGCTGGATGACAAGGAGATCGAGCTGGATCTGGCAGCCTCCCCGATGGGCGTCGAAATCATGACCCCGCCGGGCATGGAAGAGATGGCCAACCAGCTGCAGGGGCTGTTCCAGAACCTGGGCCAGAACCAGAAGAAGAAGCGCAAGATCAAGGTCAAAGAGGCCATGAAGGCGCTGATCGAAGAGGAAGCGGCCAAGCTGGTCAACCCGGAAGAGCTGAAGCAGAAAGCCATCGCTGCGGTCGAGAACAACGGCATCGTCTTCCTCGACGAGATCGACAAGATCTGCAAGCGCGGCGAGAGCTCGGGCCCCGATGTCTCCCGTGAAGGGGTTCAGCGCGACCTGCTGCCGCTGGTCGAGGGCTGCACCGTCAACACCAAGCACGGCATGGTCAAGACCGACCATATCCTGTTTGTCGCCTCCGGCGCCTTCCAGATCGCCAAGCCGTCCGACCTCATCCCCGAGCTGCAGGGCCGTCTGCCGATCCGGGTCGAGCTGACCGCGCTGACCACTGAAGATTTCGAGCGGATCCTGACCGAGCCGAACGCCTCCCTGACCGATCAGTACAAGGCGCTGATGGCCACCGAAGGGGTCAATATCGAGTTCACCCAGGATGGTATCCGCCGTCTGGCCGAAGCGGCCTGGCAGGTCAACGAGCGTACCGAGAACATCGGTGCCCGCCGTCTGCACACAGTGATGGAACGCCTGATGGAAGATATCTCCTACGACGCCTCCGAGAAATCCGGCGAGACCTTCGTCATCAACACCGACTACGTCAACGCCCACCTCGGCAAGCTGATTGAAGACGAGGATCTGAGCCGCTTTATTCTGTAAGCGCGCCCCTCCCGATAAAACGCCTCCCTTCGCGGAGGCGTTTTTATTTCTCCACCACCTCCGTCATCTGCCCGGATTCTGGCCCACACCTGCGGCAACCCGTTCAATCCCAAGCCGTTTCCAAACTTCCCCTTGCCAACGTCCGCCGTTTTTTCATCCCCGCTGAAATCTGCTCAAAAAAAGATCTTTCCTATTCTCGGCGGCTGATTTATACATACGTATAAATCAGATCAAAATCTGTGCAGCAGGAACCAGAAAGATGAATCCAACCCGGCAGAAACTGCTCGATACCGGCCTCGCCATCGCCACCGAGAAGGGGCTGCGCGGCCTGACGGTGCGCGAGCTGGCGGCGGCGGCCGAAGTGAACCTCGGCTCCTTCGTCTACCACTTCGGCAACCGCGACGCCTTTATCGACGAGCTGGTCGAGCTCTGGTACGCCCCCCTCTATGACGAGCTCAAGGCGGTGGCAGCCAAAGGCTCCTACCCCTCCGCCATCGCCATGTTCGAGGCGACCATGGAGGCGCTGATCGGGCTGGTGGCGCGCCAGCGCGGCTTTATCAACCACCTGTTTGGCGATGCGCTGGCGGGTGAAGGGGCGGCCCAGCGCTTTCTGCTCAGCCTGCCGCGCCGTCATCCCCTGCTGCTGATCGAGCAGGTACGGATGGCACAGGCGGAAGGGTCGCTGGTCGCGGGTCACCCGCTCCAGCTGATGATCTTCATCATGGGGTCGGTCGGCCTGCCGCTGGTGATCGCCGGCAGCGGTCGCCAGCTCGGCTGGCTGCCCGAACAGGCCGCCCCCTTTCTCAGTCAGATAGACAGCCCAGAGGCCGCCAGACAACGGCTGGTATGGGCCCTGCGCGGCCTGCGCCCCACCGACATGAAAGAAGGAGAAGCGGCATGAAACAACGCATTGCAATCGTAGCCCTGCTGCTAACCGTTATCGGTGGCTACCTCTGGTGGCAGGGGCTCCCGGCCGACGGCTCCATCCTCTACGGCAATGTCGATATTCGCGACGTCAATCTGGCCTTTCGGGTCGGCGGCCGGGTCGATCAGGTGCTGGTCGATGAGGGGGATAGGGTAAAAGCCGGTCAACTGCTGGCCCGCCTCGATCCGGTTCCCCTCACCCACAGCCGCGACAGCGCCCGCGCCAATCTGGCCGCGCTCACTGCCGCCAACACCTTGATCCACAAAGGCTATCGCAGCGAAGAGACCGACCGCGCCCGGGCCGCACTGGCCGCCGCCGAAGCCGCTGCACTGGAGGCCGACCAGCAGTGGCGCCGCCAGAGCGCATTGGCCGCCACCGGCGCCATCTCCCGCGGTCAGCTCGATACTGCCCGCTCCCAGCGGGATCAGACCCAGGCGCAGGTACGCTCGGCACGCGAACAGCTCGCCCAGCTCGAAACCGGCTACCGCCCGGAAGAGATTGCCCAGTCCGATGCCCAGCTGGAAGGAGCCAAAGCGACGCTCGCCAGTGCCGAACTGGCGCTGGCAGATGCCAGCCTGACCGCCCCCAGCGACGGCATCATCATCAGTCGCGCCATCGAGAACGGCAGCATGGTGCAGAGCGGAGCGACCGCCTTCAACCTCTCCCTGACCGCGCCAGTCTGGGTGCGCGCCTATGTGGAGGAGCCCTGGCTCGGCCACTTCCCGAGCGGCGCCAAAGTGACCCTCACCACCGACTCGCGGCCGGACAAGCCCTATCACGGGGTGGTGGGCTTTGTCTCGCCCACCGCCGAGTTCACCCCGAAATCGGTGGAGACGCCGGACCTGCGCACTCACCTCGTCTACCGGCTGCGCATCGTGGTGCAGGACCCCGACCCGGCCCTGCGCCAAGGGATGCCGGTCACCGTCAGGCTGGCGCCATGAGCTGCGCCATCTCCCTTGAGGGGCTCACCAAACGCTTTGGCGAGCGAGTCGCCCTCAACGCCATCTCGGCCACCATTCCGGCTGGCGGCATCACCGGGCTGGTTGGCCCCGATGGCGCGGGCAAGAGCACTTTGCTGCGCCTGCTGGCCGGTCTGCTGATCCCCGAAGCGGGCACCATCCGGGTGCTGGAGCTGGACCCGGTGAGCGAGGGGGATCAGCTGCGCCAGCGCCTCGGCTACATGCCCCAGCAGTTTGGCCTCTACGAGGATCTCAGCGTGCTGGAGAACCTCACCCTCTACGCTGACTTGCGCGGCGTACTGGAGCCCGAACGCACGCCCACCTTCGCTCGGCTGCTCGCCTTCACCGATCTTGCCCGCTTCACCGCAAGGCCGGCAGGCAAGCTCTCTGGCGGGATGAAGCAGAAACTCGGGCTGGCCTGCGCCCTGCTCGGCACCCCGGATGTGCTGCTGCTCGACGAACCGGGGGTCGGGGTCGATCCCATCTCCCGCCGCGCCCTCTGGCAGATGGTGCGCGAGCTGGCCAAGGGAGGGATGACGGTGCTCTGGAGCACCGCCTATCTCGATGAGGCGGAACTGTGCGACCACGTGCTGCTGATGGCGGATGGCGAGGTGCGCACCAGCGGCACGCCAGCCGATCTGATGGGAGCCATGGCCAGCCGCTGCTGGCTGCTGGAGTCGGGGCAGCTGGATGGCCGCGAGCGGCGCGCCCTGCTGCGCCGGGCGCTGGCTCACCCGGCAGTGATGGATGGCGCGGTGGCGGGGGAGCGGGTTCGCCTGCTGCTGAACCCGGGCATGACGCCCCCACCGCTGGCGGAGCTGCATCTCGCCAACGGCGCCTTTCAACCAGCCCAGCCCCGGCTGGAGGATGCCTTTATCGACCTGCTCGGCGGCGGCCCCGGCGGGGAGTCGAGTCTGGCAGCCGGGATGCGGGAAGCCGAACTGCCGCAGGGAGTCTCCCCCGAGGCGGTGATCGAGGCACGCCACCTCACCAAGCGCTTCGGCGATTTCGCCGCCACCGATGATGTCAGCTTTGCGGTGCGCCGCGGCGAGATCTTCGGCCTGCTCGGCCCCAACGGGGCGGGCAAGTCCACCACCTTCAAGATGGAGTGCGGCCTGCTGCGCCCGAGCGAGGGACAGGCGCTGGTGACCGGCATCGATCTGGCCCACAGCCCCTCGGCGGCGCGCCAGCGCCTCGGCTACATGGCGCAGAAGTTCTCTCTCTACAAACAGCTCACCGTGGCGCAGAACCTCTCCTTCTTCGCCGGTATCTACGGCCTGTTCGGCCGCCACCAGCAGACGCGGATCGATGCCATGGTGACTGCCTTTGCCCTCGCCCCCTGGCTCGATCAGAAGGCGGAATCCCTGCCGCTCGGCCTGCGCCAGCGCTTATCGCTGGCCTGCGCCCTGCTGCACGAGCCGCCGCTGCTGTTCCTCGACGAGCCCACCTCCGGGGTCGATCCGGTGACCCGGCGCGAGTTCTGGTCGCACATCAACGCGCTGGCCGACCACGGCGTCACAGTGCTGGTCACAACCCACTTTATGGATGAGGCGGAGTATTGCGACCGCATCGCCCTCATCTATCGCGGCAAGCTGCTGGCGCTCGGCACCCCGGACGATCTCAAGGGGCTGGCCGCCAAAGAGGCGGCGACCTCTTTGCCAACCGGCTCCTTGCCGACCTGTTCTTTGCCAACAATGGAAGAGGCTTTTATCACCCTGGTCGAGCGGGCCAGCGAGGAGGACGCATGAGCATCAACCGTCGGCGACTGCTGGCCCTCTGCCGCAAGGAGACGCTGCAAATCGTCCGTGACCCGAGCAGCATCCTCATCGCCTTCATCATGCCGGTGGTACTGCTGGTGGTGATGGGTTACGCCATCAATCTGGATGTGGACCACCTGCGCCTCGGCATCTGGCGTACCGACAGCGGCGCCCCGGCAGTGCGGCTGGAGCAGGCCCTGCGCGGCTCTACCGCACTGGAGATCCACAGCGGCCCGAGCAAGGAGTCCCTGCTCGCCAGTCTGGCCCGTGGCGAGATCCGCGGCCTGCTGGTGATCGATGACGGCTTCTCCCGCGCGCTGGCCGGTCAGGGCAATGGCACGCCGCAGGCGCTGCTGCTGACCGACGGCTCCGAGCCCAACACCGCCAACTTCGTCACCAACTATGTGCTGGGGATCTGGCAGGGGTGGCTCGCTGGCGAGGGGGTTGCCATGCCGGTGTCGATAGAGAGCCGCGCCTGGTTCAACCCGGCGCTGGTGAGCCGCAACTTTCTGGTGCCGGGCTCCATTGCGGTGGTGATGACCATCATTGGGGCCCTGCTCACCTCGCTGGTGGTGGCGCGGGAGTGGGAGCGCGGTACCATGGAGGCGCTGCTCGCCACCCCGGTCACCAAGGGGGAGCTGCTGCTCTCCAAGCTGCTGCCCTACTATGGCCTTGGCATCATTGCCATGTTGCTCTGCCTGCTCTTCTCGGTGGCGGTGATGGGCGTGCCGTGGCGCGGCTCCCTGCTGCTGCTCTTTCTGGTCACCAGCGTCTTTCTCGGCAGCGCCCTCGGGCTCGGGTTGTTTCTCTCCACCGTGATGCGCAGCCAGTTCAATGCCGCACAGGCGGCGCTGATCGCTGCGTTTCTGCCCGCCGTGATGCTGTCGGGCTTCGTGTTCGAGATCGCCAGCATGCCGCCGCTGCTGCGGGCCATCACTCACCTCATTCCGGCCCGCTATTTCGCCAGCTCCCTGCAGACCCTCTATCAGGCGGGTAGCGTCTTCTCGATCCTGCTGGTCAACGGTTTCTGTCTGCTGCTGCTGGCCGGTTTCTGGCTGGCCCTGACCGCCCGCAAGACGCGGCGCACTCTGGAGTAACCCATGCTGATCCGACTCTGGTGGCTGATCCGAAAAGAGCTGCTGGCCCTGATGGGCAATACCCAGGGGCGCTTTCTGCTCATCATGCCGGTGCTGCTGCAAACCGCCCTCTTCCCGTTCGCCGCCACTCTGGAGGTGACCGGCAACACGCTGGCCATCTACAACCAGGATGGCGGTGCCCAGAGCCGCGAGCTGCTGGAGCGCCTCACCCATATGCCCGCCTTCACCACCATCATCCCGGTGCAGGGCGAGGCGGGCATGACCGAGGCCATCACCGGGCAGCAGGCGCTGCTCGGGCTGATTATTCCGGGGGATTTCTCGCGCCGGCTGGCGCGGGGCGAACCGGCCAAGGTGCAGCTGATTATCGATGGACGCCGCTCCAACGGCGGTCAGGTGGCGGCGGGCTACATCAGTCAGGTGATCGCCCGCTGGCAAAGTGAGGGCAAGGGGCAACCCGAACTGGCGGTACGCAACCTCTACAACCCCAACGTCGAGTTCCACTGGCATATCCTGCCGGCGCTGGTGGCCATCATCACCACCACCGGCTGTCTTATCGTTACCGCCCTCTCGGTCGCGCGGGAGCGGGAGGAGGGCACCTTCGATCAGCTGCTGGTCTCCCCCCTCACCGCAGGCTGGATCATGGCGGGCAAGGCGGTGCCCGGCATCATGGTGGCGGTGGGACAAGGGTGCATAGTCGCGCTGGCCGCCCGTTTTGTCTTTCACCTCCCCTTTGCCGGCAGCCTCAGCCTGCTGATGGCGGGCATGGTCTGCTACGGGCTGGCACTGGCCGGGATCGGGCTCTTCATCTCGTCGTTCTGCTCGACCCAGCAGCAGGCCTTTCTCGGAGTCTTCTCCTTCACCGTACCGGCGGTGATCCTCTCGGGCTACATCTCGCCGGTGGAGAACATGCCGCAGGTGTTCCAGTGGCTGGCGGCTATCGACCCCCTCACCCACTTCATCGTGCTGCTCAAGGGGGTCTTCCTCAAGGGGTTTGACTGGTCGGCCGCCTGGCCCCTGCTCTGGCCGCTGCTCGCCATCGCCGGCGTCACCCTGTCGCTGGCGCTCGCCATGTTCCGCCGCCATATCGCCTGACGCGCCACCTTGTTCAGCTGATGCCGGTCTCGCCAGTGCGAGGCCGGCCTTTTTCCGCCAGAAGTTTTCACTCCCGGCTGTTGCTAAAGCGCTCTTGCTCTTCACCATCCCTCACTCCAAGCCAGCGCAGAAATCATCAACTGGTATACCTATTTTTGTATATCTTTGAATTTTATCGAATTACCCCTGACGAGATATATAAATAGACACTTGATTTGCATCAATTGCCCGCCCCTGCCGACTGGGTAGCCTAGCCCCAGAATGATGTTTTATTACTCCAAACTAGAGGCAATCATGAGCAAAGTCAGACTGGTCGTTGTGGGCAACGGCATGGTGGGGCACCGCTTCATCGAAGAGTTGATCGAGCGGGCCGACCCGGGCCGCTACGAGATCACCGTCTTCGGTGCAGAACCCCGTCCCGCCTACGATCGCGTCCATCTCTCCTCCTACTTCTCCCATCACACCAGCGAAGATCTCTCCCTCGTCAAACCCGGCTTCTACGACAAGCACGGCATCCGCCTGCTGCTCGGCGAAGCGGTGAAAAAAATCGACAGGGCCAACCGCGAAGTGCACTCCAACAAGGGCACTGTGGTCGGGTACGACAAGCTGGTGCTGGCCACCGGTTCCTACCCATGGGTGCCGCCCATCCAGGGCAGTCAGCACCACGAGTGCTTCGTCTATCGCACCATCGAGGATCTGAAAGCCATCCGCAGCGCCGCCAAGAGTGGCAAGAGCGGGGTGGTGATCGGTGGCGGCCTGCTTGGCCTCGAAGCCGCCGGCGCCCTCAAGGCACTGGGTCTCGAAACCCATGTGGTGGAATTTGCTCCGGTACTGATGGCCGAGCAGCTCGACGGTCAGGGCGGCCAGCTGCTGCGCCGCAAGATTGAATCCATGGGGGTGCAGGTACACACCAGCAAGAGCACCAGCGAGATCCTGATGCATGGCGGCGAGCAGGCGAAACACCGCCTCGCCTTCGCCGACGGCAGCCAACTGGAAGTGGACGTGGTGGTCTTCTCCACCGGCATTCGCCCGCAAGATACCCTCGGCCGTTACGGTGATCTCGCCATCGCCGAGCGCGGCGGCATCGTCATCGACGATCACTGCCTCACCTCCGACCCCGACATCTACGCCATCGGCGAGTGCGCCGCCTGGCAAGGCCGCTTCTTCGGGCTGGTAGCGCCGGGCTACAAGATGGCCCAGATCACCGTCGACCATCTGCTAGGCAGCGACAGCCGCTTCGAGGGGGCGGACATGAGCGCCAAGCTGAAACTGCTCGGCGTCTCCGTCGGCTCCATCGGTGATGCCCACGGCCGCACTCCGGGCAGCCACAGCTATGTGTTTCAGGACGATCAGGCTGGCGTCTACAAGAAGATCGTGGTGAGCGAAGACAACAGCCGCCTGCTCGGCGCCGTGCTGGTGGGTGACGTGGAAGATTACGGCAACCTGCTGCAGATGATGCTCAACGCCCTGCCGCTGCCGAGCCACCCGGACACCCTGATCCTGCCCGCCTACGCCGGAGCCAAACCGACTCTGGGGGTGGATGCCCTGCCGGAAAACGCCCAGATCTGCTCCTGCTTCGACGTCTCCAAGGGCGACATCGCCAAGGCGGTGACCGAGGGTCACACCACCCTTGCCGCCATCAAGCAGCACACCAAGGCCGGTACCGGCTGCGGCGGCTGCGTGCCGCTCATCAGTCAGGTGCTCAACGCCGAGCTGGTGAAGCAGGGCATCGAGGTCAACAACCACCTCTGCGCCCACTTCCCCCACTCCCGTCAGGAGCTGTTCCATCTGGTCAAGGTGGAGGGGATCAAGAGCTTCGACGAACTGCTGGCCAAACACGGTCAGGGCTATGGCTGCGAGGTGTGCAAACCGACCGTCGGCTCCATCCTCGCCTCCTGCTGGAACGAGCATGTGCTGAGCCCGCGTAACATCCCGTTGCAGGACACCAACGACATCTTCCTCGGCAACATGCAAAAAGACGGCAGCTACTCCGTCATCCCGCGCATGGCCGGTGGCGAAGTGACTCCGGAAGGGCTGCTGGCGGTGGCCGAAGTAGCCCGCGACTACAAGCTCTACACCAAGATCACCGGCGCCCAGCGCATCGGCCTGTTCGGGGCCCAGAAGGATGACCTGCCCGCCATCTGGCGCAAGCTGCTGGCAGCCGGATTCGAGACAGGTCAGGCCTACGCCAAGGCGCTGCGTATGGCCAAGACCTGTGTCGGCAGCACCTGGTGCCGCTTCGGCGTGCAGGACAGCGTTGGCCTCGGGGTCTTCCTCGAGAACCGCTACAAGGGCATTCGCACCCCGCACAAGATGAAGTTCGGCGTCTCCGGCTGTACCCGTGAGTGTGCGGAAGCGCAGGGCAAGGATGTCGGCATCATCGCCACCGACGCGGGCTGGAACCTCTATGTGGGCGGCAACGGAGGTATGAAGCCGCGCCACGCCGACCTGCTGGCGTCTGACCTCGACCGCGAGACCCTCATCAAGCTGATCGACCGCTTTATGATGTTCTACGTCACCAGCGCCGACAAACTGCAGCGCACCTCGGTCTGGCTCAGCAATCTGGAAGGGGGCGTCGACTACCTGCGCGAGGTGATCGTCGACGACAAGCTGGGGCTGGCCGACACCCTGGAGCGCGATATCCAGACCCTTATCGACAGCTACGAGTGCGAATGGTCGCGCACCCTCAACGAAGAGGAGGCGCTCAAGCGCTTCAGCCACTTCATCAACAGCGACAAGCGCGATCCGGACGTCCAGTTCGTCGCCGAGCGCGACCAGCACAGACCCGCCACTCCGGCCGAGCGCATCCCCGTCTACCAGATCGAGGTGGAAACCAAATGATGAAACTTGCCTGCCAACTCAACGACATACTCCCTGGCACCGGCGTCTGTGCTCTGCTCGAGGGGCGTCAGATCGCCCTGTTCCGCCCGAGCGCGGTGGCCGAGGTGTTCGCCATCGACAACCGGGATCCCTTCTTCGCCGCCAACGTGCTGTCGCGGGGCCTGATCTGCGAACACGACGGCGAGCTCTGGGTGGCCAGCCCGCTCAAGAAGCAGCGCTTTCGCCTGAGCGATGGCCACTGTTTCGACAACCCGGCCATGTCGGTTCAAAGCTATCCCGTTGAAGTGCGCGACCAGCAGATCTGGGTCGCCGTCTAAAGCCAAATTCACTCTCTTTCGGGCTGCCTGCGGGCTGCCCTTTCAAGGACTCACAAGATGTACACGGAAACCATTAACAAGTGCGCCGCCAACGCGGCCCGCATCAACCGCTTCGAGCGCAGCGACAAGCTCGGCTTCTGGCTCAGCTCCGCCATGGCGGGGGCCTATGTGGGCCTCGGCATCATCCTCATCTTCACCCTCGGCAATCTGGTGGATCCCGCCATCCGGCCGCTGGTGATGGGGGCCACCTTCGGCATCGCCCTGACCCTGGTGATCATCGCCGGCTCCGAGCTGTTTACCGGCCACACCATGTTCCTCACCTTCGGGGTGAAAAGCGGCAAGATCACCATGGCCGACCTGCTGCGCATCCTGCCGCAGACCTGGGCCGGCAACCTGATTGGCTCCGTCGTGGTGGCGCTCATCTACTCCTACGGCGGCAGCCTGCTGCCGGATGCAGGCAGTCTGGCCCACAAGGTGGCGCTGGCCAAAACCCAGGCTCCGGCCCTGACTCTGTTTATGAAGGGGATCCTCTGCAACTGGCTGGTCTGCCTCGCCATCTGGATGGCGCTGCGCACCGAAGGAGCCGCCCGCTTCATCGCCATCTGGTGGTGTCTGCTGGCCTTTATCGCCTCCGGCTACGAGCACTCCATCGCCAACATGACCCTGTTCGCCCTCTCCTGGTTTGGTGCCCACTCCGAGGCCTACACCCTGGGCGGCATCGGCCACAACCTGCTGTGGGTGACCCTGGGCAACACCGTCTCCGGCGCTCTCTTTATGGGCCTCGGCTACTGGTATGCCACCCCCAAGGCCGAGCGCCCGGTCGCGGTGAGCGACACCACCAGCACCGCCAACCAGACCCGAACCGCCTGATCCGGAGGCCCCATGGACTACTTGCCCATCTTTTGCCGACTCGACAACAAACCCGTGCTGCTGGTCGGCGGCGGCGAGGTAGCGGAGCGCAAGGCGCGCCTGCTGCTGGATGCCGGTGCCCAGCTCACAGTAGTCGCCCCCGAGCTCGACCCCGAGCTGGCTGAACTGGCGGCCAACGGCAGCATCGAGTGGCTGGCCGGTGAATTTGCGTCGCAGCAACTGGCGGGCAAGTGGCTGGTGGTGGCCGCGACCGATCGGCGCGAGGTGAATGCGCTGGTTTACCAGAGCGCCAATCAGGCGCGGATCTTTGCCAACGTGGTGGATGACCCGAAACGCTCCAGCTTCATCATGCCGTCGATCATCGATCGCTCGCCGCTGATGGTGGCCATCTCCTCCGGCGGCAAGGCGCCGGTGCTGGCCCGGCTGCTGCGGGAAAAACTGGAAGCCCTGCTGCCTCAGCATCTCGGCGCCGTGGCGACCTTCGCCGGCAGCCTGCGGGAGCGGGTCAAGGCCCGCTTCGCCAGCATGGGGGAGCGGCGTCGCTTCTGGGAGCGGCTGCTCGGGGCAGACCAACTCGGGCAGGCACTGGCGCGGGGCGATCACGCCTCTGCCCACCAGCTGGCCGACAACCTGTTTGCCGATGAAAGTCACTCCCGTGGCGAGGTGGTGCTGGTGGGGGCTGGCCCCGGCGATCCGGGCCTGCTCACCCTGCACGCCCTGCGCCAGATGCAGCAGGCGGACGTGGTGGTCTATGACCGGCTGGTCTCCGACGAAGTGATGGCGCTGGTGCGCCGGGATGCCAAGCGCATCTTCGTCGGCAAGCAGGCGGGCAACCACTGCGTGCCGCAGGAGGGGATCAACCAGCTGTTGCTGGAGGAGGCGAAGAAGGGCCAGCGGGTGGTGCGGCTGAAGGGGGGCGACCCCTTTATCTTCGGCCGTGGCGGCGAGGAGCTGGAGACGCTGGTCGGCACAGGCATCGGTTTTCAGGTGGTGCCCGGCATCACCGCGGCCAGCGGCTGCGCCGCCTACGCCGGTATTCCGCTCACCCACCGCGATCACGCCCAGAGCGTGCGTTTCGTCACCGCCCACGGCAAGGGGGGCGCCCGGGATCTCGACTGGCCGCTGCTGGCCAAAGATCGGCAAACACTGGTCTTCTATATGGGGCTCTCCTCCTGCGCCACCATCCGCGAGCAGCTGCTGGCCCACGGCAAGGCGAGCAACACCCCGGTGGCGCTGATTGAGCGCGGCACCCAACCCTGCCAACGGGTCATTCGCGGCACCCTCGATGAGCTGCCCGCGCTGGCGGTGGGGGTCGAAAGTCCTGCCCTCATCATGGTGGGCTCGGTGGTCACTTTGGCCGACCAGCTCGCCTGGTTTGGCGCAGCACCACAGCCTCAGCGAGCCCTCGCCTGAACCCTGCCAACGCCTCTCTTAAGAGGCGTTTTCTCTGCCCCGCACCCTGACCAGATAATGCGCCCAATAGTGTTAAAATCAGGCTGAATTCCTGACAGCCCGCTGCACTGGACAACCTCTATCATCAAGCCCCCATGTAAAGAGCAAACATCCACGGGTAATGATGATGACAATCACCTCCATCAGCCAATCGCAGCATACCAGCGGCACCTCAATATCAGCCCCCATCAGCCCAACAAACGTCCCCAAGCACGATGGTCCATTAGCCAAACGTGACCTGCAATCCATAACCGAACGCCCCGGGCTGCTGGCCCGCTTCTCCGCCGCCGTGCAGCACAACCTGCCTGGTCGCTCTCTGCTGGATCGCCAGCTGACCAGCGACGGCAAACCCAACCCGACCAGCGCCTTCCGCTTCAGCATGATCAAAGATCGCCTGATACACCTCGGCGTTCGCCTATTCCTCGGCACAGTCCGTGACTCGGTACCCCAGCATGGCGGCAGCGTCACCTTCAAGTTCGCTCAGACCAAGGGGGCCTTCCTCGGTGAGATCATGAAACACGGGGACACTTCGGGCGGCGTGTGCGAGTCGATCTCCGCCCACTGGATCAGTAGCCACGCCAAGGGTGATAGCCTGTTCAACCAGCTCTATACCGGCGGCCAGAAAGGTCAGTTTCAAATTGACACGCTGGTCTCCATCAAGCAGTTGCAGATGGACGGCATGCAAGAACACGTCGATCAGGCTCAGGTCACAAGCAACTGGCTCACCGACCACAACCTCGTACCGCGAATGAGCAAATCCGGTTATCCAATGCCCCCTGTTTCTGGCCAAACAGGTTCACAAGGCCCGGAACAGCTGGTTGCAGCGATTCTGGATACCCGAGGTGAAAGTGCCGAGTACAAGAAGATCAGTTTCTCGGGCAAGATGGCCGGCCACACAGTGGCAGCCCATGTGGATGAACAACAGGGAGTTACCTTCTTCGATCCCAACTTTGGCGAGTTCCATTTCCCTGACAAGGGACAGTTCAAAAACTGGTTTACCAACGCCTTCTGGCCAGGCTCCAAATACAATCTTGAGATCGGACTTGGGCAGGAGTTCGAGGTTTACAACTTCAAGGGGGCTGACGCATGAGCCATTCCACCTATCGTGAACTGGTAGAGGGGCTGTTCAACCGGCTGGGGATAACTCCTCTTCCCTCCGAAGAGGGGGTTTATACCCTGCTGGTCGACGAGCGCCTGCGGGTGATGATCGGCTGCTATCAGGAACAATGGCTGCAACTCTACTGTGAACTGGGCCCCCTCCAGCCCCCCAGCGACAACCTGTTCGGTGCCCAGTGGCCAGCCCATGTACAGGGTACGCTGGATGGGCAGACGATCCTCTGGTCCCAATATCCTCTGGCACTGCTGGATCAGACGAGTCTTGAAGCTTGGCTAGAACGATTTATCGACGATGCCGAGGCCCGGCTTGCCCCGCCAGATTGCCACGGCTCGTTGCGAGCAAGCCCCCACCTGCTGAGAATTTGAACCACCTCAGCCCGGGGTCGCCCCCCGTCACCCGATCCCGGCTGAATAACTCTCTCACCGGGATCGGGCGATGGCCATGGCTGGCAATCTGTGAGTATTTAAAAGAGCTGAAGGGATCAACCCACTCTTCATAAGTTAAAGTTGGGTCATTCAGGTAAAACCCATAAATTAAATTTATACATAGCCATTTTCCCCCCAAACCGCCCTCCTCCTGCCATTGCGCCTGCACCAAACCCTCGCCCGATCTATGCTGGATAAATCTCTGCACCACTGCGCGCCGTCATAACCTGTTGTTTTAAGTCTGGTATCCTATGGCTATTCGGCCCTATGGCCACCAGCTCAGGAACCTCTCCATGTCTCTTCCCATCAAAAACAGCGCCAGGCAGCGTGCGGAAGACAGATCCCGCATTCTCACCCTGCTGCTGCGCGATGACGCCCTCACCGACAGCCTGCTCGATCCGCAGGCGGTGCAGGATGCCGAACAGCGCGACCAGACCAGCGAGCTGACCCGGCTGGTCAACAGCCTGCCCGCCGCCGACGTCGCCGATGCGCTGGAGTCGCTGCCGCCGGATGAGCGCCATGTGTTGTGGGCGCTGGTGAGTGAAGAGAAGCGCGGCCAGACTCTGGTCGAGGCGTCGGAGACGGTGTGGGACAGCCTCATCAGCGGCATGAGCGACAAAGAGCTGCTCGATGCCCTGCGCACCCTCGATATCGACGATCAGATCTATCTGGGCCAATACCTGCCCCGCAACCTGATGGGACGGCTGCTTACCTACATGGCCCCCGCCGACCGGGATCGGGTGCGCGAGGTGATCCGCTACGGCAAGCACACCGTCGGCGCCATGATGGATTTCGAGATCATCACCATCCGCCCCGAGGTGACGCTCGCCACCGTGCAGCGCTATCTGCGCCTGCGCGGCAAGATCCCCGCCAACACCGACAAGCTGTTCGTCATCGATCGGCGCAACCACCTGCTGGGGGAGCTGCCGCTCACCACAGTGCTGCTGCACAAACCGGACACCCGGGTGAATGTAGTGATGGAGCAGGATCCGGTCACCTTCGATCCGGAGGATAACGACGAAGCGGCCGCCCGCACTTTCGAGCGGGATGACCTGCTCTCCGCCGCCGTGGTGGATGGCAAGGGCAAGCTGATGGGTCGCCTCACCGTCGAAGAGGTGGTGGACCTGGTCTATGAGGAGAGCGACACCGACCTGCGCCGGATGGGGGGTATCAGTGAAGAGGAGGATGTGTTCGCGCCCGTCTCCAAGGCGGTCAAGACCCGTTGGGCCTGGCTTGCCATCAACCTCTGCACCGCCTTTGTCGCCTCGCGGGTGATCGGCCTGTTCGAGCACACCATCTCCCAGCTGGTGGCGCTGGCAGCCCTGATGCCCATCGTCGCCGGGATCGGCGGCAACACCGGCAACCAGACCATCACCATGATAGTGCGGGCGCTGGCGCTGCAGCACATTCAGGCAGGCAACCTCTCCTTCCTGCTGCTGCGCGAACTCGGGGTGGCGCTGATCAACGGGCTGGTGTGGGGCGGCACCATGGGGGTGGCGACCTTCCTGCTCTATCAGGATGCGGCGCTGGGCGCCGTGATGACCCTGGCCATGGTGCTCAACCTGCTGGTGGCGGCGCTGATGGGGGTGATTATCCCCATGACCATGAACCGGCTCGGCCGCGATCCGGCCGTGGGCGCCAGCGTGATGATCACCGCCATCACCGACACCGGCGGCTTCTTTATCTTCCTCGGTCTCGCCACCCTGTTCCTGCTCTAAACCCGCGCAAGAAAAACCCCCTCCTCTCCATATAAAAAGCCCCGGCATAGCCGGGGTGAAAACGGAGAGGAAAACATGTGGAAGTCATTAAGGCTGCTTGTCAGCCATCAGTACAAAACCATTCATCTCGGGGAAGCCGATCACCAGAGTCTCTTTGCTGGTTTGCGGGTGCTTTATCACTGTGGAGTAGGCAATCTCACCATTTTTGGCGGCCTTCAGCCCCTTGAGCCACTTATCGGCAATATAGCCAGCACCGACCATCTCTCTGTTGAAGTTGCACTTGGGATCCGCAAATCCGGTAAACGTCAGCGCACTCAGTCCTGCGCTCGCGGTACCTGTGCCCACCAGAGTGCAACCATGGTAGGGGAATTGAATTTCAACGGTCAATGCACCGCTGTTGTTGCTGGTCTTGATATCCCCGACCATAGCGTCGGTCTCGCCTTTATAGTCCGCCTCGCTCCAACGGGCACCATTTTCAATCGAGAGTGAAGCCAGTTTCCGAGTGGAGATCTGGCCACGCCACCCGGCAAAAATTTCGGTATTGTCGCCAAACTTGAGACCGTTGGTGGCAAAGTCAAACGCTCTGAGCTTTTCGGTCTGCCCCTTGAGGTTGACTACCTCCTGCTCCTTGAAGGAGATCAGATGATAATTGCTTTCCGAGCTGCCGGAATGCGTGAGACCTCGCTCGGAGTCACGAATCACCGAAATGGGGTAGATGCCATCTTTATCGGCATCTTTACCGGTTTTGCCCAGCCATTGGGAAGCCGTGTCATTCTTTTCCATCTCGGCCCAAACGCCCCAGCGTTGCTCTTTGTTCCGCTCGGGATAGACCAGAGCAAATCCCTCGGCGCCGGCAATCATCTTCAATGGGGCGCCATCTTTGTCCCGACCCAGCAGGTTGGCTTCGTGAACACCAACCTCCGGCAGATCCAGCGGCAGGCGCTTGGCAATACTGTTGGCAGCTTTTTCGCCATCACAGGCGGACAGAGCTGCAGTGCAGGCCAAAGCCAGCAGCGCCTTGTTACACATTCTCATGGTTGTTGTTCCTTGCGATTGCTTTGTAATTAGAGGTGCAATAAATCGGCGCTGAATTTAATTGAGAGGTCACTCGGCAGTCGAATGGAGATCTGTAACCAACCATTACAGACGAGCAAAAAGGCCCCAAAAAAGATCCAGTTACCCCACCCTTTTTAGCGAAACCGCAGCAATACAAGGCGTCACGCATGGCGAGAAAAATTGGAAAAAACTGCCAAATCAGACCCATAGCTCTATTGATAGGAGCCATCTTAGTCGGGAGTGTTAGCAGGCTCACAGCCACCCTCTTTGGTCGCCGATAAAATGCCCGATGCTGGCAATTCCCATAACAAAGAGAACCCTACCCATGAAAACCACTCTCAAATTGAGCGCAGTGGCCGTTATTCTTTTGCTGTCCGGCTGCAACGACAACAACTCTCAGGCTCCCGGTGACGTCAACCTGAGGCTGATAGAGACCTCGGATATCCACTCCAACCTGCTGGGTTATGACTACTACCAGAACAAGCCGGATGCCTCACTCGGCTTCTCCCGCACTGCAGTGCTGATCCGCAAGGCGCGCGAAGAAAACGCCAACAACCTGCTGATCGATAACGGCGATCTGATTCAGGGCACCCCGCTGGCCGACTACATCCACGACCAGCAGGTCAAACAGCAGTGGCTGAGCAAGCAGACTCACCCCGCCATCAAGGCGCTGAACACCCTGAACTATGATGTCGGCAACCTGGGTAACCACGAATTCAACTTTGGGCTCGATTTCCTCGCCGCGACGCTCAAGGGGGCCAACTACCCCTATATCAACGCCAACGTCTTCGAGGCCGATGCCTTCAGTCGCGATGGCAAGGGCACCATCGACTGGAGCAAGCAGAAGTTCAAACCCTATGTGCTGCTGGATCGTCAGGTGAAAGATGCCAACGGCAACAACCAAACCATCAAGGTTGGCGTACTCGGCCTGACACCGCCCCAGATCACCCAGTGGGACAAGCGCAATTTGGAGGGCAAGGTGGTGGTGGCCGATATGGTCGAGACTGCCGAGCACTATGTGCCCGAGATACAGGCCAAAGGCGCCGACATCGTAGTGGTGGTCGCTCACACCGGCATCATTGGCGACCCGCGCGAGCCGCTGATGGAGAACGCCGCTCTGCCGCTGGCCAAGGTGAAAGGGGTCAACGCCCTGCTGCTGGGCCACGCCCACCGCACCTTCCCGGGTGATTACCCCAACATGACCGACGTGGATAACGACAAGGGCACCCTGGCGGGCGTACCGGCTGTCATGCCCGGTGTATGGGGCAACCACCTCGGTATCATCGACCTGCATATGACCTGGCAGGATGGTCGCTGGCAAGTCAGCTCCAGCCAGGCACAGCTGCGCAAGATCGACAGCAGCGCCACCAGCGTGGAAGATCAGGCGGTGGTCGATCAGGTCATCACCGAGCACGAGCAGGCCAACCAGTGGCTGGATGAACCGCTCAGCAAGATTACCCAACCCATCCACAGCTTCTTTGCGCTGGTACAGGATGATCCCTCCATCCAGATCGTCAGCGATGCCCAGCTCTGGCACGCCAAGAAGTTGCAGCAGGATGGTCAGCTCAAGGAGAAGTGGCCGATCCTCTCTGCCGCCGCACCGTTCCGCGGGGGCCGCAATGGCCCGACCGATTTCACCTATGTGCCGGCGGGCAATATCTCCCTGCGCAATGTGGCCGACCTCTATGTCTACCCCAACACCCTGCAGGTCGTGGCCATCAACGGTGCCACCGTCAAGGAGTGGCTGGAGAAGAGCGCCGTCCAGTTCAACAAGATCGACCCCGCCAATCCCGCAACCCAGTGGCTGGTCAACGAGAAGTACCGCACCTACAACTTCGATGTCATCGACGGGGTCAACTACAAGGTCGATGTGACCAAGGCGGCCCGCTACGACGTGGATGGCAACAAGGTGAGCGACAGCTACCGCATCACCGATCTCACCTATCAGGGGCAACCGGTCGATCCGGCCCAGATGTTCTATGTGGTGACCAACAACTACCGCGCCAGCGGCGGTGGCAACTTCCCGGGCATCAACAGCAAGGTGATCGTCCATGAAGATCCCTTCGAAACACGCGAAGTACTCTCCGAGTATCTGAAGCTGCTGGCCACCAACAATCCGGGCGGCTTCACGCCAGCGGCAGACAACAACTGGCAGCTGGCCCCTCTGCCCGGCACGCTGGATCTGCGTATCTACAGCTCTCCGCGCAGCGAGGCGCAAGCCCTGACCGGCGGCAAGCTGAACTATGTGGAGACCCTGCCGGCCAGCGATCCCAAGCACCCCGGCTTTGGTGTCTACAAGCTGGTCCCCTGAGTCAGAAACCAACCATCCGGCCAAGCCCCCTCCCGTATGAGGGGGCTTTTTTATTTCCAGCCCACCCGGCAAGGCGGCCACAGTATCCACGCAGCAGCAGCCATAAAAAAACAGGCCCACCGAAGTGGGCCTGCTGTTATCTGTGTGGTCGGGAATATCGCGCTTAAGGGCGCTACTCCCGCTCCTTCACATAGGGTGTACCAAGTGCCTTCGGCGCCACGGCGCGGCCGATAAAGCCGGCCAGCAGGAACACGGTCAGGATGTAGGGCAGTGCCTCGATGGCCTGCACCGGAATGGCGAAGCCACCGATGCTGACCCCTTGCAGGCGGATGGCGACCGCATCGAGGAAGCCGAACAGCAGGCAGGCAGCCATGGCATTCCAGGGGCGCCACTTGCCGAACACCAGCGCCGCCAGTGCCATAAAGCCCTTGCCCGCACTCATGTTGGGGATGAATTGGGCCGTCTGGGCCACCGCCAGATAGGTGCCACCGATACCGGCCAGCAGGCCGCCGATGAGGAGCGCGGTGTAGCGCATCCGCACCACAGAGATACCGGCGGTATCGACCGCTGCCGGTGCCTCACCCACCGCCCGCAGCCGCAGACCGAAGCGGGTACGGAACATCACCCACCAGGCCAGCGGTACGCAGGCGAACGCCACGTACTCCAGCAGGGAGTGGCCGCTCAAGAGCTCGCTGTAGAGCTGGCCAATCACCGGCACATCGTAGAGCTCCTTGGCATAGGGGAAGTCGATGGGAGCAAAGCGAGCATCGCCGGAGAGCGCCGGCGTCTGGCCACCCTGATCGAACCAGTAACGACCCAGCGTCACAGTCAGACCGGCCGCCAGAATGTTGATGGCCATCCCGCTCACCACCTGATCACCGCGGTGGGTGATGGTGGCAAAGCCGTGCATCAGGGCAAACAGCACCGAGATGGCAATCCCGGCACCCAGTCCCACCCAGGCGGAACCGGAGACCGCCGCCGCCGCACCACTGGCGAACGCCGCCGCCAGCAGTTTGCCTTCCAGCGCGATGTTGACCACCCCGGAGCGCTCGCAGAACATGCCGGCCATGGCGGCCAGAATGAGGGGCGGCGCGGTACGGATGGTGGCATCCAGCATCAGGATCAGAATTTCAAACATGATCAGGCCCCCTTGACTTGCGCAGAGCGGTTGGCAAACGCCAGATAGAGCTGCTCGATGCGCGGACGCATCATGTGCTCCAGCGCGCCACAGAACAGGATCACCAGACCCTGCAACACCACGACGATGTTGCGGTCGACACCGAATTCGAAGCTGAGCTCGGCGCCCCCCTGATAGAGGAAACCGAACAGCAGGCTGGCGATGATGACGCCGACCGGGTGGTTGCGCCCCATCAGCGCCACCGCGATACCGGTGAAGCCGAACCCTTCCACGAAGTTGAGCTTGATCTGGTGCAGCTCACCCTGCAGCACGTTGAGGGCGAAGAAGCCCGACAGCATGCCGGAGATGACCATCGCCAGGATCACTACCTTGGGATAGGAGATACCGGCATAGGCGGAGGCACTCTGGCTGGCGCCGACCGAGCGGATCTCGTAGCCCCAGCGGGTGTGCCAGATAAAGACCCACACCATCGCCGCACAGATCAGCGCCCAGAAGAAGCTGATATTGAGCGGGCTGTTCGGCATCTCGACGCCAAACAGGCTCGCCAGCCCGGTCATCTTGGGCAGCCAGCTCGCTTCGGCAAACACCCGGCTCTCGGTCGCCATCGAACCGGGCGGCTTGAACACCTCCACCAGCAGATAGGCCATCAGCGAGGCGGCGATGAAGTTGAACATGATGGTGGTGATAACGATGTGGCTGCCGCGCTTGGCTTGCAGCCAGGCCGGAATAAAGGCCCAGGCCGCACCGAACAGACCACCGGCAACGATGGAGAGCGGCAACAGCAGGGAGAACGGCAGCACATCGCCGAGGGTCAGACAGACCAGACCGACCCCCAGACCACCGATATAGGCCTGACCTTCACCGCCGATATTGAACAAACCGGCGTGGAAGGCGACCGCTACCGACAGACCGGTGAAGATAAAGCCGGTTGCGTAGTAGAGGGTGAAGCCAAACCCTTCACCGGTGCCAAACGCGCCGTACCACATAATCTTGGCGGCATCGACCGGGTTGATCTCGAGGTAGTAGAACAGGATGGCCGACACCAGGAAGGCCAGCAGGATGTTGACCGCAGACACGACGCCCACGGAGACCCAGGCAGGGATACGTACTTGGCTCATCAGTGGGCCTCCTTGGCAACTTCATCCGGCACTATGTTGGCCATCATCAGGCCGATAGTGCGCTCGTCCGCTTTGGCGGCATCCAGCTCGCCGACGATGCGACCGTCGGCAATAACCAGAATGCGGTCAGAGAGACTCATGATCTCGTCCAGTTCGACCGAGACCAGCAGCACCGCCTTGCCCTTGTCGCGCATGGCGATGATCTGCTGGTGGATATACTCGATGGCACCGATGTCGACCCCGCGGGTCGGCTGGCCAATCAACAGCACATCCGGGTCCTGCTCCACTTCACGGGCGATCACCAGCTTCTGCTGGTTGCCACCGGAGAAGTTGGCGGTCTTGTGGTCGGGATGGGGCGGGCGCACGTCCCACTTCTCCATCTTGGCCTGGCAATCCTGCTGGATCGCCTCCTTGTTCTGCAGCCACCCCTTGTTGTATTGCGGACGGCGGTGATAACCGAGGATAAAGGCCTCTTTCGCCTCGAAGCGGTTGATGAGACCCATCTTGTGGCGATCTTCCGGCACATGGCCGAGGCCGAAGTTGCGCACCATCTCGGGATCGGCCGCATGATCGGCGCTCACCTTGTGCACGCCGCTGCGGCTGCTGATGGTAAAGCCGCCCTTGCTCGGCTTGATGATGCCGCCAAGCAGGCTGAGCAGCTCGGACTGGCCGTTGCCGGAGACCCCGGCGATGCCAACCACTTCACCGGCGCGCACCTCGAAGCTGACCGACTTGACCCGCTCCACCTTGCTGGCGTCGAAGTAGCTAAGCCCCTCGACCTTCAGCTTGGCTTCGCCCGGCTGGGTCGGCCCCTTGTCGACCTTGAGGCGCACCTTGCGGCCCACCATCAGTTCGGCCAGCTGTTCCTTGTCGGTATCCTTGGTGGCAACGTGCGCCACCATCTCGCCGCGGCGCATGATGGAGACCTGATCCGTGATGGCCAGGATCTCGCGCAGCTTGTGAGTGATGAGGATGATGGTCGCCCCCTGATCCCGCAGCTTCTCCAGCACCTTGAACAGGTGATCCGCCTCTTGCGGGGTGAGTACCCCGGTCGGCTCGTCGAGGATCAGGATGCGGGCGCCGCGATAGAGCGCCTTGAGAATTTCGACCCGCTGTTGCAGGCCCACCGGCAGATCTTCCACCTTCTCGTGCAGCGGCACTTCGAGACCATAGTCCCGCGCCAGCTCGCCGAGCAGCTTCTCTGCCGACGCCACGCTCTGCTGAAGGTGCCAGCCATTTTCAGCGCCGAGGATGACGTTTTCCAAAACCGTAAAGTTGTTCACCAGCATGAAGTGCTGGTGCACCATGCCCACGCCTGCGGCAATCGCATCTTGTGAACCGTGGGGTTTGAAAGGATTCCCGTCGATGAACATCTCGCCTTTATCGGCATGGTAGAAGCCGTAAATGATGCTCATCAGGGTGGATTTACCGGCGCCGTTTTCGCCAACGATGCCGTGAATACTGCCTTTCCGAACCTTAAGGTCGATCAGCTTGTTGGCGTACACTTCGCCGAACCGCTTATCGATACCTCTTAATTCGATGGCATAGCGATCTGTCTGGTCCATGATGCAGCCCTGCGTTTCATGAAATAAGACTGTAAAAACCGGCCCGTGCGGGCCGGTCGGTGCGTTGAGAGTCGTAGCAGCAACTATCTAATTAGTATTTGCAGGTATTGTCGCTCATGTAGTCATGAACCTTGACCTTGCCTGAAATAATCTCGGCCTTGATGGCATCCACCTTGGCTTTCATCTCCGGAGTGATCAGCTTCTCGTTGTCCTTGTCGAGCGCCCAATCCACACCGCCTTCGGCCAGACCCAGGTTCTTGATACCCGGTTTCCACTGGCCCTTGGCCGCGTCATCCCAGGTTTGGTAAGCAGCCAGACCCACAGACTTGACCATGGAGGTCAGCATGGTGCCCGGTTGCAGGTGGTTCTGGTTGGAGTCTACGCCGATGGCAAACTTGCCGCTGTCCTTGGCTGCCTGATAGACACCGATACCGGTACCGCCGGCTGCGGCGTAAACCACGTCAGCGCCCTTGGCGAACTGGGACTTGGCCAGCTCGGCACCTTTGGCCGGGTCAGCAAACGCGGCCGGGGTGGAGCCCGCCATGTTCTGGAACACTTCGATCTTCGGATTGACGTACTTGGCGCCCTGCTCGTAGCCGCACTCGAACTTGCGGATCAGCGGGATGTCCATGCCACCCACGAAACCGACCTTGCCGGTTTTGGAGGCGATGGCAGCCAGTGCACCCACCAGGAAGGAACCTTCATGCTCCTTGAAGATGACGGACTGTACGTTCGGCTTGTCGACCACCATGTCGATGATGGTGAACTGGGTTTTCGGGAATTCGGTCGCAACCTTCTCTACCGCAGAACCCATGTTGAAGCCGACCGCCACGATCGGGCCGTTGCCACGGCTGGCCAGACGACGCAGACCCTGCTCACGCTGGGCTTCGTTCTGGGGCTCAAACTCTTTGACCTTTACCCCTTTGTCCTTGTTGTAAAGCTCGACGCCGTTACGGAACACGGCTTCGTTGAATGATTTGTCGTACTTGCCCGCGGTGTCATAGATCACGGCCGGCTCGGAAGCAGCCTGAGCAGAGAGAGCAGCGAGAGTGAGGGAGGCCACGGTGGCCAGTTTGAGCACTTTAGTCACGATCGTATCCTTGATTGTTATTAAGTGAGGGAACTTGCTTGCCCGCCGAAGCGGGTCATCTAGCACGCAGGGTTACTCTAAGTCAGCCCCGGTGCGGGTCAAGCAAATGATAAGGGAAAAACGTTTGCGTTAACGGTTTGAATTATAAGCAAATAACCTTATAAGCAGTTGTTTTTTAGCTATTTTTCAGTTGTTTATGCTGACAATTCAGAGACCCAAACGACATTTTTCTTATTGTTCAATTGGTTACTCTAAACCGTTTTCCCCGGTTGGGCATCCGCCCCACCCATCGCCCCGTGATCCGGCTCGCAAAATAACCGCGCGGCGCACCATCCGGCCACTGGCTACAGCTGGAAACCATCCCCTCTCCGCAACCATTTTGCCAACCAGAAACCGCCGCAGTCGCCCTGCCCGACTCCCCTCACCTGCCCGTCGTGCGGAGTTTGCAGTTGGTCTGACGGGGGGATGGCCGTATAATCGCCGCCTGTATAAATAAACAGGAGTGGTGATGGACGTTTCAACCCTGCTCGACGGGCTCAACGACAAGCAAAGAGATGCCGTTGCGGCGCCCCGCAGCAACCTGCTGGTGCTGGCCGGTGCCGGTTCGGGCAAGACCCGGGTACTGGTGCACCGTATCGCCTGGCTGATGCAGGTGGAACGCTGTTCACCCTTCTCCATCATCGCGGTCACCTTTACCAACAAGGCGGCGGCCGAGATGCGCGGCCGGGTCGAAAAAGTGATCGGCGACGGCGTGCGCGGCATGTGGATCGGCACCTTCCACGGCATCGCCCACCGCCTGCTGCGGGCCCACCATCTGGATGCCGGCCTGCCGCAGGATTTCCAGATCCTCGACTCCGACGACCAGTACCGGCTGATCCGCCGGGTGCTCAAGGCGCTCAATCTGGACGAGAAGCACTGGGCCCCGCGCGCCGTGATGGGCTACATCAACGGCAAGAAGGACGAGGGGCTGCGCCCCGGCGACATCGACCTCTACGGCGATCCCGTCACCCGCACCTATCAGCAGATCTACAAGACCTATCAGGAGACCTGCGATCGCTCCGGTCTGGTGGATTTTGCCGAGCTGCTGCTGCGCGCCCACGAGCTGTGGCTCAACAAACCGCACATCCTCGAGCACTACCGCGACCGCTTCCAGAACATCCTGGTGGACGAGTTTCAGGATACCAACGGCATCCAGTACGCCTGGCTGCGGATGCTGGCGGGCAACAGCGGCAAGGTGATGATCGTCGGCGACGATGATCAGTCCATCTACGGCTGGCGCGGCGCCAAGATCGAGAACATCCAGCGCTTCCTGACCGACTATCAGGGCGCCGAGACCATTCGCCTCGAGCAGAACTACCGCTCCACCGCCAATATCCTCAAGGCCGCCAACAGCGTCATCGCCAACAACGCCGAGCGTCTTGGCAAGGAGCTGTGGACCGAAGGGGCCGAGGGTGAGCCGATTTCGCTCTACGCCGCCTTCAACGAGGTGGACGAAGCGCGCTTTGTGGTCGGCCGTCTCAAGGATTGGAAGGAAAAGGGCGGCCTGTTGGCCGACTGCGCCATCCTCTATCGCTCCAACGCCCAGTCACGGGTGCTGGAAGAGGCGCTGATGCAGGACGCCATGCCCTACCGCATTTACGGCGGCCTGCGCTTCTTCGAGCGGCAAGAGATCAAGGACGCCATGGCCTACCTGCGGCTTATCAACAACCGTGGCGACGACGCCAGCTTCGAGCGGGTGGTCAACACCCCGACTCGCGGCATCGGCGATCGCACCCTCGAGATCCTGCGCGGCAACGCCCGCGATCAGGGGCTCAACCTGTGGCAATCGGCCAAGGCCCTGCTCAACGACAAGGTGCTGACCGGTCGCGCCGGCAATGCGGTGCGCGGCTTTGTCGAGCTGATCGACGCGCTGGAGGAGCAGGTCGCCATGCTGCCGCTGCACCAGCAAGCGGATATCGCCATCCAGAACTCTGGCCTCAAGGCGATGTATCTGGCAGAAAAGGGCGAGAAATCCCAAGCGCGGGTAGAGAACCTGGACGAACTGGTCACCGCCTGCCGCCAGTACCAGCGCCCGGACGAGCTGGAAGATATGAGCGATCTCTCCGCCTTCCTCGCCCACGCGGCGCTGGAGTCCGGCGAGAATCAGGCGGACGAATATGCCGACGCGGTACAGCTGATGACCTTGCACAGCGCCAAGGGTCTGGAGTTCCCGCTGGTGCTGCTGGTCGGCGTCGAAGAAGGGATGTTCCCCAGCCAGCAATCCACCGAAGAGTCGGGCCGGCTGGAGGAGGAGCGCCGCCTCTGTTACGTCGGCATGACCCGCGCCATGGAGAAGCTCTACATCTGTTATGCCGAGAGTCGCCGCATCTACGGCCGCGAGATGTTCCACAAGCCGAGCCGCTTTATCCGCGAAATGCCCGCCGAGTGTCTGGAAGAGATCCGGCTGCGTACTCAGGTCAGCCGCCCCACCCAGTACGGCCGCTTTAGCCAGAACGAGGTGCAGCAGAGCTTCGACGCCAGCGGCATCAAGCTCGGCCAGCGGGTGCTCCATCCGAAATTCGGCGAAGGAATCGTGCTCAACTTCGAAGGGGTCGGCCAGCAGAGCCGGGTGCAGATCCAGTTCGACGACGTCGGCGCCAAGTGGCTAGTAACGGCCTATGCCAGATTGGAAGCGCTGTAGGGTAAAGCCCCTTTAGATTGGTCACTTTCCCAATAAAAAAGGAGCCATAGGCTCCTTTTTTATATTTGTCCAATTATTTTGTTCAGCAATAATAATCAAAAATTCCGCTGTAAAACATCATAATGGCATTATGACCGATTACACGACTAGTTGTTGCTATTCATATAATTAGTATATTTGGTATTAATCTCAACTAGAGCTTGATTAAAATTGATCATATAATCCTCATCAACTTTAACATTTTCGGTATTTTTCATTTTCGATAACAATATTCCGATATCTCGTATTAACTCAGAGTAATAGTGCATGACCGTATCTTCATTTAAATCTCTCATCAAAATCCATAGAATATATACATCCTGAAGATTTCGTCTAAACGCTCGTACATTTTTAACGTTGAGCATATTATTTAAACTAGTATCCAATGAAGTGTCATCAAGAGCATTGAATTCGAGTTGAAGCATTTTCTTGATTAATGCAATACATCTTTTGGTTCTTGTAATGTACAAATAGAACTCTTCTTTAATAATGGGATTTGAATCAAGCCCATTAAGGAATGCAGTTATAGCAGACTTATTTTTAATCCGACAGTTTAATCTATCTTGTTTGAGATAGAACTCAACGCCATTATGGTTATTAGATGTTGACCTAGCCCGATCAAGATAAGATAGGACAGTTATCATCTCCTCATTATCCATTCGGTCTTGTGATCTATCTTCATTAGTTTTACGAACATAAAACCACGACACATTATCATTTACGATATCTTTTATAGTTTTTATTATGTCTTTATTGACTGTCGAGTTCCACATTTCAAACGAATTTTCTTTTATTGGGTAAGGTTTGTTATTTAACCTTATAAAAAGATCCACAGGCTCGAAGTTTTCGTTAATCTTATAGTCTATTTCTATTATAGTGAGGTCAAAATCAAATATTTTTTCTGATAAGGAAGGAGACAAATCACTAAATTTGCATCCATTCAACTCAGTAAGAACTTTTAGCCCTTTCAAAGAGAAGTTATTGTTCTTTGAATACTCTTGTCGTCCACTCTCATTTAAATACTGCTTTCCCATAAAGCCAAGTATCGAAAGAAGGCGTTGCTGCCCATCAATAACCTCTTTCACACCATCTTTGTTTTTAAATATAAAAATTGGGGGAAGGTAAACCCCTAACAAAATGCTCTCTATAATTGCCGACGCTTTAATTATGTTTATTCTTTCTTGGCGTTGATATGATGGCCTAATCATATATCTATTGGTATTAAGATCAGATATTATTTCTTCAATAGGCTCTGAGGATGGCTCTGGCTTCAAAAAACGCAACTTCTCTAAAGCATTCATTTTTGTCAAACCATCAGATTCAGTTTGCCTTAAGCTGTTGACTGTATCTTTAAAATCTTCATCCTTGATATAACCAGACAGGTTAACGCTAAATGTTGTCGAGAAGAATTGAGCTGTTTTTTCAAATCTCTCAACTATATTTTTATAATAATGAGCATCTTCCAACGAAAAATATGACAAATTAGCATTCATGAAGTCAACGATAGCGCTAATTGTTTTTTCATCGATTTTGTAATCAATCTCCTCTCTAGTCAAAAGCGTGAATCCCCAAAGAAGACTCTCGTAAATCAGCTTGTTATTTAAATTAGGATTGTTGGCTATTATCTTGGCATGAATATCAATAATTTCACATAGTAATTTCTTAAAGCCCAAAAAATAATCATTATGATCTTCTATTTTTTCACATGTGAACTGATACAATAATTCTCTAATATCTGTTCGACTTCCACTACTTGCATATGAATAGATTGGGAATTCAGGCATTATAATATAACGACGGATGAAATCCGTGATACTAGATAGCTGGAGATCACTCCCTTTTCTATTACTGAAAAAGCATGCAGTTATTGCTTCAGTAAAAGCATGGTCTGACTCAATGCTTTCTTTTATTACATGACTTAGAGGATCATCATCATATCGGGCGTTATCAAGCTCTGCTGACGATATTGGTGTTATACCTGTATTATAGCGGCGAAATATTTCTTTTTTAATTTTATCTTCAATGTCTGGAGAAAGTTCAGGCTCATTTACTACTTCAAATTCAAAGAGCCGAACTTTTGTATCCAGAAATATATCCTTAATTTCTGGTTTCAACTCATTGAAGTTATGGTCCTTTAAAATCTTAAGGTCAACAAGCCCATTCCCAGTCAATTTGAAACTATTTTCTTTAAATCTTTTTAAAGTTTCAAAACGCTGACGTCCATCTATAACTTCGACTTTCTTACCAGATTTAAAAAGTATTAACGGTGGTATATCCGTGCCAAGGAATACGCTTTCAATAAAAAATGTAGCTTTGGAGTTATCCCACACATAATTTCGCTGATAATATGGCTTGTAATCAATTCTAGATAAATTCCTGTCGCTCAACAAGGTCTTAACAGAAATAGAACGCATATTTATCTTTAAGTTTTCTTTAAATATTCTATTAAAACTATTACTCATTTCCGCAAGCCCTCTAGCATTGGTCACTAATAATAGATAGCGCTTTAGAACCATCAATTACAAATTTAACTTTTCCATTATGACTATCATGCAACACATGGATCATATCTATATTTTCTACTTTTACAAATTGGCTACCGTAGAGCCGATCATACAAATAGTGCAGAAAATAACTAATGGTCTGAGATTTTAATTTTATTAAGCCAGGTCTAATACTGCTAGACTTTAAATAGATAGTGAACGAGATATCATCTTCTGGTGTTGTTTCCAGAATAAAAATCATATTAATGCCGACGCACCATTCAATTTCCTTTGAGAATGGCATGTAATTATCATCAATGGAATATAACTTAGGAAGGGTGTCACTTATAAAATCATCAAGGAAGAATATCATCTTGCCAAGAGCAACATCATAATTGCTTGTGTGTTTTTGTAATGCTTTCACTTCAACCTTAGATGATAATCTAAGATGCTTTAACACATTATATTTCTTTATTAACGATCTAAAATTATACCCATACTCAGAGTGGGCATTGTAATTAATTAGGAATAACTCATCCTCTATCAACTGAGCCCTAACCACTTTTGCGTAAAAATATTTACCTTGTAAGTTTAGGTCATCTTGTTCATCTATTGTCTTATATATTCTGTAAATCACTTTAAGGTAGTGAGAAATTTTATCACTATTTGATAGATAAATACTCTGATATTTCAGGTTTATTATTGATAGCTTATCTTGATATGATAATGAAGTGTCTAACTTTATGTTTGATAATTCTAAATTAACTCTTTCGAGAAAGTTACTATTTCCTGATATTATTCCATTACGTATATCTATATATATACGGAGCAATGAATAAAAGTTAGCCTCAAACTGCTGTATTCTTGATGTCTTTGCCTGCTCCCTTAATGAATCACTTTGTTGAACAAACACTTCCCGAGCCATTCTGTACTCTTCTCTTATATACGACATTTCCTCCCTCTGGAGCGTCAATGCGTCTACTTGCTGTATCAGAGACTCGGAATTTGTTTTTATATCCTTCCTTTGTTCTATTAAACCATTATAAAATAATATCACCCCAGCTAATGCCCAAAGTGACCCTACAACTCCACCAATTATATCTCCAAACTGACACACTGTTGAATACTCAACAGCCGTCTCAGGAGAGTAAATATAAGCAATAAAGACAAACGAAAGTATAAACACAAAAACCAAAAAATAACCTATCGCAATTATTTTTATTGCACTTGTCTCATTAATTATCTTGTTCATTTTATATTTAAATTTCGATAAGAATGAATAACCAATACTATACAAGAAGCCTTAAAAATATAGCTACGGTGGTACTCTTGCTTCTATATACTCTTGAGCATTATGATTTTAATTCATGAAACAACACGCTACCGCCCCTGAATTACAGCCTCCAGTTTGCTAATTTAGCCTGTTATCTACCCACCTAATTAACAACATTTCAATGACTCCATTTCCTTCAGAGTCAAAGACATGTATCTTAACTTCTTACTTAGAAAGGGGGAAGAGAGCAATGTGAAATTTTGTGCGGCAAAACAAACTAATTAGAATTTTTATCGTTACAACCATTCATGACAGTGTGTTAGAAAAACTCTTGATTAAAGCTTTTATTGATTGGACATAAAATGATGTCTCACAAAATCCAAGCTTTCTTTTCAATATTCCCAATCACGCATAGTACCTAGATCTTAACCAGATCACTTAACCAGCTTGACCTCCTGCCAGACATAGTAGTTTTTACCCGCCTCGGTGCTGAAGTTCAGAGTGGCATCATTCTCCGACTTGGAGGTGATGGTGTGGCTGCCCGGCGTCACCTGCTTGAGGATATAGCAGTGGGCCACGGTATCCCCTACGGCAGAACCATCCACCATCAGCGGCATTTTCACCGCCGCACCGAAGGTCTCGTTGCGATAGATATAGAGGTTGGCCGCATCCTTGGGCGCCACAAACTGCTTGGCGGTGGCATCGGCCATGGGTACGGAAGCACAACCGGAAAGCAGCGCCGCCGACAGCAGGGCGGCACTCATCACTATTTGCCTGAACATAGTCGTTATTTTTTAGTGGGTTAACGGGGATTAAAGGTTCGCATGAGCCTGCACTGACTGACAATCGCTCAAATCGAACAGGGTGTGATTCGGCTCAATTTTTCAGCATTTGGCAGCCTCCCCTGTCGCTATCATCCCTCTCGCCAAATCGGCCATTGCTCTCCAGAGCCCCGCTGGCAGCCAAACGGGAGCGGGTGGCCTGCCGCCTGTCGGCATAAGACAAAACGATGGCATTTTCGCAAAACCTATAAATTAAATTTATACAAACCGTTTTGGCTGTCACTCGGGTATCAGGCTGTCGTTACAGGCGCCAACAAGGGGTTGGCCGATCTGAATTGCAACTGCGCGTTGCTTTAACCACACCGCCAGCCAAGGCATACTGCCCCGTCATAGATGGGAGTCATTAATGTCTAAGTGGATACCGACACTACGCCGGATGGGGCACTGGTTTTTGCGAAAAACGGCGCTGGCGCTGCTGACCAGCCTGCTGTTTATGATCTCGTTTACCCTGTTTCAATACGTATCGTGGTGGCCTGCACTGACCGAGGATACTTCCCTCGAATGGAGTGGCCTCTCTTCAGAAAGGACCTTTGCTGAACTGGCCCCAACCATGCTGGAGTTCAGCGCCTTACTCGCGTGTGTTTACTTACCCCTGTTTTTGCTGATACCCCGCCCGCTATTGTTGCCGCTCTTTGCCGGACTCTGGTTGTGGCAAACCTATGACCTCGCTTTTATGACGGCAACCGCTTCGACCTGGCTGCCACACGAGATCATCTGGAGCTTTATCCTGCCCCACACCCACTGGCTGCTGCTCACGCTGATGTCGCCTCTGCTGCTGATCCGCCATGCAGGCAGGCGGCTATTTGCGGCGGCTCCAGCCAGTCAGAAATGAGCCACCTTGCTGGCAGGCCGTAAGCAACGGGATCTTTCGATGACGCTTCGCTGATCGAATCAGTTCGATGGCTCAAACCGGCTTGAGGCGATGCAATATCAGGGTGGGCAATAGAGGAAGGGAACTCAGAAACCCGGCCGTCAGGCGCGGCGGCCGGGTGAATTGTAAAGAGTAGGGTGACAGGGAAAGGGATCAGCCTAGTCTAATCAACTCGATGGGGGCGTAGCGCTCCCCGGAGTTTGCCAGCAGCACGCACTTCTCGTGCTCCGCCTGATAGGGAGTCATGTTGTCGGTATGAGCCTCTTTCAGGAAGTCGACGGCGCCGGTGGCGGCAATCATGACGCGCTGACCCTGGTTCAGCACATTTCGGTTCCGGTCATAGATCTTCATTACACTCTCCTTTTCTTGTACCCGGGTGGGTGCTCCGGGCAGCGGGATCAGCCTACGCCTCTGAAAAAAGGTGATTTATGTCACAGATCAAAAAAGGGGCAGAGAGGGACTCATGGGGCGAAAAAGTCAGCGTTGCTGCGGCCATCCCCTGCGTTGGCCCGGCTGGCTACCACTCGCGCAGATATCGCCCGCCACCCCGTCGTGCCAAGCTGAGGGGAACTGGGTGTGACGGCGCCACCGGAGGGGATGATGTCACCGCTGCAACTGCTCGACGACCTGCTCGACCTTGTCGATTTCATTACCGACTTCCCGCGCTTCTGGCGGGTCTATGTGGGGCTTCTCTGCACCCTTGGCGCCTGCGCGCTGGTTGCCCGCACCCGGGATTCACCCGACGGGCTGGAGTTCGTGTTCGGCGTCATTGTGGTGCTTGGCATCGGCCTGACCCTGCTCTGGCAGCGCGCCGCCCGCTGATCGCCACCTCCTGTCGTATCACAGACCCCTGCCCCGCGCTTTTGTGCGCGCCGGGCTCGAACCCGGCAGCGGTTGGGGTATATTGATGGCCGATTAGCCAGTCTCATTCACCGTGGCCGCGCATGCGGGCCGCTGTTTCAACAAGATGGAGAGTGCTCATGAATCGCGATATCACCGCCCAGTTCATCAAGATGCTGACCAATCTGGATCACTGTCTGGCCAAAGCCGAGGCCCACGCCGCGGCGAAGCAGTTCAACGTGGACAACTTCTTCGGCGATCGGCTGATTGTCGATATGCTGCCCTTCAGCAAGCAGGTGCTGATCTGCTGCGATTCGGCCCGTACCGTGGTGGCCACCGCCAGCCACAGCGAGCTGCCGGCCATGGGCGATGAGCCCAAAACCATCGCCGATCTGCGCGCCCATATCGGCAAGACCATCACCTATCTGCAGGGCAAGCTGGACGCGGACTACAGCCAGTATGCCAGCGGTCGTTACGTGCCCCACTGGGCGGGTGGCAAGGGGATGGATGGCCATACCTGCGTCCATGAGTACGGCATTCCCAACTTCTACTTCCACCTCACCATGGCCTACGCCCTGCTGCGCCGCGCCGGGGTCGATCTCGGCAAGCGCGACTATCTGGGCGGGCTCAATATGCAATAAGGTCGCCCCGACCAGAATGACGAGAGCCTGCCATCTGGCAGGCTCTTTTTGTTGCAAGCGGCTGGCGCGCGGGGTGAATGCCCGGCCCGCCACCAGCCATTAAGCGGGAATATCCGGCTCCACCAGCGCCACCAGCTGGGTCAGCGACTCCTGCCAGCCGAGATAGCACATCTCCAGCGGGATGGCGGCGGGGATCCCCTCCTGCACCACCGCCAGCTCGGTACCGCAACTCACCGCGGTCAGGATGATGGAGACATGGATCACCCCGGCGAGGCCGGGCTCATCGAAGCGATCGGTGTAGCGAATCCGCTCGCCCGGCACCAGTTCGAGGTATTCACCGCCGAAGGTCTGGCTATGGCCGCTGGCAAAGTTGGTGAAGGACATCCGGAATGAGCCGCCAACCCGGGCATCCAGATGCTCCACCTGACAGGTAAAACCGTGGGGCGGCAGCCATTTGGCCAGCGCCTGCGCCTCGGTAAAGGCCCGATAGACCCGCATCGGCGGCGCCTTGATGACGCGATGAAGTCGCACTGTTCCTGTTGTCATGTTCACCTCCTTGCTGGATTGAGTCCCAAAGGATAGTCGCCAGAGCGGGAAACGCCCCATCGGGCGGCCATCACTCTGCGCTAGAAGGGGCCGTTGCTCTCGCGCAGCTTGTCGGGCAGACCGTCGTGATCGCCCAGCTCGCGCGCGGGCACGTCATCCCAGTGCAGCTTGCCGAGGGTGATATTGCGCTCGGGGTGGACAGCGTAGTGGATGCGGTTGTCCTCCCGATCGGTATCGCCGATGCAGAGCAGGCGGACAATCTCGTCGGTGTTGTTGATAAAGGCGTGGGCCAGCCCATCACCGGCCTTGAAGCCGACCGAATCGCCCGGTTGCAGCCGATAGAGCACGCCATCGAGCCAGACATCGGGGGTGCCTTCCAGCACGTGGACGAACTCGTCCTCGGTCTTTTCGGCATGGGGCCAGCTGGTACGGTGGCCGGGCTCGACGATCTCGTGGTGAATGCCGATGCGGCTAAAGCCGAAGTGCTTGCCGAGGGCGCAACCGCGCGACAGGGGCTCCTGACTGCCGGAGTAGTAGCGCGGCTCCTGCTCTTGCAGCTCGCTCCAGTGTTTGATGCAGGGGTGGCGGTTCATAGTGGTTCCTTATGATGCTATGAGGGGCAGTTAGAAAGGGCCGTTGCGCTCGCGCAGCCGGTCAGGCAGCCCATCGTGAGCACCCAGCTCCCGCTCGGGCACGTCATCCCAATGGCGTGCACCAATCTGGCGGTTGTACTCGGGGTGCAGGGCATAGTGGATGCGGTTGTCGGCGCGATCCCGATTACCTACGCAGAGCAATCGCACCGGCTTATCGGTATTGTTGATAAAGGTGTGGGCCAGCCCGTCACCGGCCTTGAAACCGACCGAGTCGCCCGGTTGCAGCCGATAGAGCACACCGTCGAGCCAGACATCGGGGGTGCCTTCCAGCACGTGGACGAACTCGTCCTCGGTCTTTTCGGCATGGGGCCAGCTGGTGCGGTGGCCGGGCGCCACCAGCTCGTGGTGAATACCGATGCGGCTAAAGCCAAAGTGCCTGCCCAGTGCGCTGCCGAGGGACATCTGTTCCTGACTACCGGGATAGCATCCCGGCTCCGGCTCTTGCAGCTCGCGCCAGTGTTTGATGTTGGGGTGACGGGTCATAGCGATTCCTTTTCTATGAGGGGGTGGTCACGGAAGGGTCATCCTAACTGCCAAAATGTGGGGGAGAAAAGCAGAAATCGGTCGGCCCGTTGCACAGCGGATGGTGTGGTGGCGGACTCGGCAACGGACTGATCGCCCTGCTGGCAAGGGCTGCGAGCCATGGCGGCGGCCCGCCAGCGGGCCAAAAAAAGAGGGAGCCGCTGGCTCCCCTCTCGATGATGTCGGTGCTTACTTGCCGAGCTTACTTGCCGAGATTGTCGGCCAGCTGTTTGGCGCGGTTGGCCGCCCACTGGTCGATCATCTTCTCCATCTCCTCGGCGGTGATGGGCGAATCCTTGTGAGTGGTATCCGGGGTCTCGCGGGCATCCATCACCCGTACCAGCAGCTTGCCGCTCTGGGAGTCGAGCAGCTGGGCCATGCTGCCCACCTTGAGCAGGTAGGGCTCCTTGCCGATCACTTCGCGGGTGACGTTGATGGCGATCTTGGCCGGCATCAGGTCACGCAGTTTCGGGTCGGGGCGAGTCAGGTCGAAGTTGGTGACGGCAGCCTGGATCCGCATCACTTTCGGGCCGGGGGCGGTGGCAATCTTGACGCCGTGCTTGATCAGTTCGCTCTGGAACTTGTCGTGGTAGTAGCGGCCAATCTGGTTCTGTTCGTTGGCGGTCAACAGATACCACTGGCCATTCTCCTGCCGGATAAACTGGAGCGGATCGAGCAGCACCTCATTGTACTGGCGCAGATCAACGCCCGGCTCCTTGTAGACTCGCTGGTTGGGGTTGCTCTCGTTCGGCTGGAAGGCGCTGAAGGGGACAGTTTGCAGCGACTGCAAGCTGTAGGAGACCTGATTTTTTACGGCGCAGCCGCCCAGAAGGGCCGCCGCCATGGCAACCATCACGACCTTTTTCATATTTGCTCCTGCATTGACCGATTGTTTTTACTGTGGATTTTGCTCCACACGGCGGGCGATCCCGTGCTGGTTGCCTCCGATTCACCCAGAGAAATACCCTATTTCCCCCCTCTCTCACAAGCGCCATCTGCCGAATGTTCAGGCGCCATCCAAGTTGTCATAAGGAACGGGGGAAAATGCCCGCCAGCGGGTAGGCGACAAACCCAATCGGTGCAGGGAGACGGGGGACGAATCCCCCGCCTTCTGTCTGTCAGGCGATAAGCTCGACGCCCATGCTGGCCAGAATGGAGAGGCTCACCGTTGCAAACAACACACCGGTGACCAGATTGAGTGGCCGCTGAACCCGTTGCAGCAGCTGCTGGGCGCGGGAGGTGGAGAGGCTCCAGGCCAGCATGCCGAACCAGCAGACCGAGATGATAAAGAGCTCGACCACCAGCAGGCTGCGGGTCACGCCATCCACCTCTGGCGACACCATGGCCGCCAGCATGCCGATAAAGAACACCAGCGCCTTGGGGTTGAGCAGGTTGGTGGCGATACCGGCGCGCACGCCCTTGCCCCAACCGGATAGCTCGCTGGCGGCGCTCTGCATCACGGTGCTGCTCTGCTGGCGAGCCGCCATCAGAGCACCCCAGCCCAGCCAGCCCAGATAGAGGGCGCCACCGCACTTGATCACCATAAACAGCATGGGGTTGTTGGCGATCAACATGCTGATGCCGGTCAGGCTGAGGGTGGCGTGTACCATAATAGCGAGCGAGATGCCCAGCGCCGCGCCAAGGGCGGTCGGCCGGTGCAGGCTGGTGCGCAGGATCAGGGCAAAATCGGGGCCGGGGCTGGCCAGCCCGATAAGGTGCATAAGGCCAAGGGTAAGGAAAAGACTGGTCAGCATAGCAACTCTCAAAAAAGTGATATGCCGCCAGCATGGCGGATCAGCGGGGCGTCCGGCTTGTAAAAGATTGCATCTGGGCACGAAATTCGGCGGGCGTCAGACCAAAAGCCTGGCGAAAACCGTGGTGGAAGTGGCTCTGGTCGAAGAAACCGACCGCCAGCGCCACCTCGCTCACCGCCATGCCGCTCGCCAGCAGCCGCTTGCCCTGCTCCAGCCGCAGCCGCTTGAGCCAGGCGTAGGGTGTCATGCCGCTGCGCTTCTTGAACTGGCGCAAAAAGGCGAAGCGATCGAGACCGACCAGCCCCGCCAGCTCCTCCAGCGAGTGAGGCTCGTCGAGCCGGGCCAGCAGATAATCGCGCAGATAGCGCAGTTGGGGATCGGCCAGCTGGTGCACTTCGGGCGCCAGTTGCAGCAACTCCCCGAGCAAAGCGAGCAGCTGCCCCTCGATCAGCAGGCCATCAGCCTGCGGATTGTCGAGATAGCTGTGCAGCTGGGCAAAGCCCTGATAGAGGTCGGGCCGGCTCTGCAGCCCCTTGTCGAAGAAGGGCTCCGGCTGATCGGGCAGCCAGAGGGAGAGCTGCTGCGGATCGATGGCGAAGACCCGCACTTCGTACCCTTCCGGTAGCAGGCTGAGACCGTCATGCACCTCGTCCGGGTTGACGGTCGACAGCTCACCGCGCACCAAGGTGTGGCTGTTTCCCTTGTGGATAAACTTCTGGCCACCCCGCTGCACCAGCCCGATATGGTAGTCGAGATGGACATGGCGGCCATAGCTGAACGCCCGGTGATGGGAGTGTGACAGCTCGACCCCCGGCAGGTGCGGGGATTGCCAGTAGCGGATAAGGGAATCAGTGGTACTCATGGGCTATAGATACACCGCAAGCAAGCAGGAGAGCTTGTAGATTATTGCATTCCGGCCGCGCGGTTGCAGCAGGCTCAACGACCACCCAAACGAGCCGGCGGATCCACCAGCGAGACGAGGGGGTGCTGCTCGAACACATGTTGCAACGCCTGCGCCAACGCGGGCTGCCGCGCCGCCAACGTTTTGGCCAGCGCCATGTGCACTTCCAGCGGGGTAACCGGCAGATAGATGAGGCGGGTCGCCACCGACTGCTGGGCCCGGAAGTAGTTGGCCGAGATATCGTTGGAAAAGAGCGCGGCATCGATCCGCCCACGCACCAGCTTCTGCATGTTGCCATGCTCCCAGTTACGCTGGGAGAGAGCATCAATCCGGATCTGAGGATGCTGCAGCAGTGGCGGCACGATCGCCTGACTCGACCAGCCAATCGCGGCGCCGTAGAGATCCTCCTGCCGCTCGACCGACCGCAACCGTGATGGCGCCAGCACCACCAGCACTGGCCGCAGCAACAACAGATAAGGCTCGACATAGTGGATGTGCTTTGCCCGCTCGGGGGTATAGCTCAACAACGGAGTCAGTTCGCATTCACCACTTTCTAGATTACTGAGCAAGCGCGCGACATTGAGACCCTGCCATGCGATCGGCCGCCCCAGCACGGGCTCTACATGAAGTCTGAAATAGTCGATCACCGGCCCGGAGACCTTGCCCTGCGGATCGATGGAAACCAGTGGAGCCAGCTGGAAAACACATCCCCGCAGGGGCGCACTGGCCGCGACAGATGGGTTGAACATGATAGAGGGAAGAACAAGTGCCGAGAGCACTGACAGCAAACGCATACCTGAAAGAGAAATGCCCATAAGTGCCGACCCGATACCCTGATAGCCATCAGCATGGCACAAGGCAGTAGGGCGGGCTATCTCCCCCCTTGCCCCCAACTTGCCGCCGGATATCACCAGCCGGTTCTATTGCGATAAAAATCAATAAACCCTTTGTTTTGATAGGTTTTTTATCATTGCGTATATTGCCTTCAAAATTCACGCCCATCTCTTAAGTGGTACTTTTATGAGACTATTACTGATTGCTTTATCCTTTTTTGCTGCAACTGCAAGCGCCAGTGAACAACTGTCCGTGCCTTACTACGACTGGGGCAGTTGCCCGTTTGAAGGATGTACCTATCAACAGTGGACAACCAAGCAGGAAGTGATTGCCAGAGCCAAGCCCTCTTGGACCGCCAAAGCTCTGTTCAAGGTACCGCGTGGTAAAAAGGTCGAGGGACTGACCGGCGTGGTCATCGTCGAAAAGGCCGGGACAGTCAAGATTCTGAAACCGGTCAAGCTCGGCTATAACGACAAGGGTGAGGGCCCGCTACTCAACCTGAAAGCGGGCGAACAGCTGTATACGCTGGCCAGTATCGGGGAAGGGGCGATGCGGTTCTGGTACAAGGGCAAGACCTATACGCTGGACTATGACTACGGGCGCACCCAGATCAAATATGGCGCCACACCGAAAAGCCAGTGGTGGGTAAAAATTCGTGACCAGCAAGGACGTGAGGGCTGGGTTGCCGAAGCCAAAAACTTCGCCCATATGGACCGTTTCGAGTAATAACGACAGCCTGCCCCAAGCTCGGGGGCAGGCTGTTGACGAGAGTTACTGCCCGGGTTGCAGCTTCATCTCCTGCAGATACTCCTGCACCTGCAGCTTGTAGTCAGCCTGATAGGAGAACTTGGTGCTGTCGCTCGCCGCAATCAGGTTGACTGCGGTACAGAACAGGGTGGCCGCCAGTAACCCCTTGCCAACCCACTGCGGGTAACGACGGCTCCAGCGCACCAGCAGCAGCAGGATCGGGAACAATGCGTAGGGGAAGATCAGCATCAGGTGCCAGTAGTTGAAAATGATGGGCGACAGGGCCGCACTCACCAGTACCGCCAGCACCGCCGCCAGCGCATAGAGGCCGAGCCAGCTCTCGCCATCTACTGGCGCACGGTCGCTGCGCAGCAGACGCGGCTTGAGTTCGCGCCACAGCTGCCAGTTGGCCTTGGCCGCCAGCAACACAGTTGCGGAACCAACCCCGTAAATCACGATGCGCCACACCCAGATCGCTGCCATCTGCAGGTATTCGTGGCCTGCCAGCCAGATGAACTGGGTGTCGTTGACCAGCTTGCTGGCAAACAGCCAGGAGCCGTAGCGCAGCCAGTAGAGCACTGATTTCAGCACCGGATAGACATGCACCAGACCCCAACCGATATAGCGCTGGCGCGCCTCGGGATCGACGTTCTGGGTGATATGGCTGTTGCTCATCACTTCCATGGCATAGGGGATCAGGGAGGCACCGATCAACAGGGCGGCCACCACCACCCCGCTCCAGCTCACCTTGAGAATGCGGCGCCAGAAGAGGTAGGTGGACATCACCGCCAGCAGCGGCCAGGAGTAGTGCAACTGCATCGCCATGCCGATAGCCAGCAGGTGCACGATCATGTGCCAGAAGGAGGCCCGCTCGCGCATATGCCAGGCCGACCAGCAGTGCATGGCTGAGAATAGGAACAGATAGGAGGGGTTGTAGAGCAGGCTCTCGTACTGGAACCAGGGGTTGAGCCAGCAGAGCACCAGAAACAGCAGACGCACCCGGTCATCAAACACCTGGCGGATCACCGCATCAAACAACAGGAACCCGACCAGCCGCATCGCCAGCAGCAGCACCATGGGTGCATAGGGAGAGTCCCATAGCAGCAGCGGCCCACCGATCAGCCAGGCCGACAAGCTGCCCGGCACATTGCCCACCGCACTCGCGGCATTGCCATAGCTGAGCCAGACCCCCTCATAGGCACCAAGGTAGCCCTTGTAAAGCATCTGGGTCTGATCGCCGGTGAGGAGTTGGTGATCGGAAAACAACCAGGAGAGCAGCAGCCCGACAAATATACAGGCCGCGAATAATGCGTTATGGTAGCGCCCACTAAGACCAATCATTGATCCACACCTATTGAAAAAATTGCTAACGACTTTAACAGTTGCCACCTGATTTTGCTCGTTTACGATTCACATTTTTAGTAGATTTACCAGTCAGTTATGAGACCTGCGGAGCAGTTATGACCCCTCCAGTTAAAAAGTTTTTATTCATTGTTGAAGACTTGTATGGTGGTGGTGCGGAAAAAGTTCTGCTCAATACTGCATCATTGCTAAAAGATGCCGGTGCCGATGTAACCTTGTTTACCTTGCGGGAAAAAATAGATCATACGTTGCCCGATAATATCCATCCGATTGATCTTGGCATTGTCACAAAACTGACCAAAGCCATATCCAATATTGCGGTTGAAAAAATACAAGCGTCACTGATCCTGAAAAGAATCAAAGATATTTCACCTGACGTCATCATCTCATGTTCATGTGACAAAATTACCAGACACCTGCCTGAAACACTGAATATTTATTACTGGATCCACGGTAATGTCACCGGTTTTTCCAAAGACAATGCCAAGGGATATGAAAAATTCAAGCGCTTCTATAATGGAAAAAAACTGATCTGCGTATCCCGTGGTATCGCAGACGACATTTTACAAAATGTAAAAGCCACACCAAAATCGTGTCAGATTATCTACAATCCGTTTAATATCGAGAAAATTCAGGCGTTGGCCAATGAGCCTTTCAGCAAGCCATTCGACAAGTATTTTATCCATGTCGGCACCTTCGAAGAGCGAAAACGCCACGATCGTCTCTTGCAGGCATACCAGCTAAGCAACGTTGATACGCCACTCGTGCTGATGGGCAAAGGGGTACTACGTCCGAAAATTGAAGCAATGATCGAGGATATGAACCTTGCCAACAAGGTGAAGATCATCGACTTTCAGAAGAATCCCTATCCCTATATCAAAGCTTCCCAAGCGCTTATTCTGACATCAGATGCAGAAGGGTTGCCAACAGTGCTTATTGAAGCACTTATCTGCCACACACCGGTTATCAGTGTGGATTGCCCATCTGGGCCTGCTGAAATATTGACAACACCACTCGATAAATTTCTAATCCCGATGGAAGATATCAGTGAACTGGCTATGGCAATTACAAGCATGGAGCGAAGAAGAATCCCCATTCATTCAAACTATTATCAACCTTTTTCTAGTGAAAGAGTGACCGAAGAATTTATATCTTTATGAGAAATAGTTGGGGAAAACCCCAACTCTCTATAGATAATCAGCCACCCACTTTTTAAATGCCATTTTAAATTCAGCAACGTTTATAAAGTTTACGTCTTGTTGTGCAGACCTGGTTTCTGCGTAGATAACACTTGAGCGAGGATTATTTGGATGCCACTCCACATTTTCTGGCATCCCGAAATTATCATTGTAAATACCGAGAACAGGTTTACTCAAACCGGTTGCAATATGCACTGTAGCAGTATCCACAGACACCATACCGGCACAATGCCTTGTCTGTGCAAAGAGTGAAGCGAGAGATGGTTTCTCATGATCAATAACAACCCTGGCTGGGTCACAAACATGAGATAAAACTCGTTCAACGTCCCTCTCACGCCCAGGTGGATACAATAGACAAATGTTGTAATTTGATGAATCAAGCATCGTGTTGATTAACTCTATGGTTTTCTCAACACTGAAACAACGGGATGTCCCACTGCCATATGGATTGAAGCACAACGTTTTATTACTTGGCCACCAAGAGCCAACCCAATCCTCAGCCCCCTTACACGAAGGCACTATATAACTGGTATCAGGGTTAGCAATCCCCATATGCTCCAACAGCACCTTAAATTTCTTCGCAAAGTGCATCCCTGTAGTTTTTTTACCGAGCTTGATATTAATACAGTCAAGCTCATCATCGAGTCCTGCTACATTTTTGCTCCCAACTTTGGAGATGAAATAAAGGTCCTTCATCTTCATTTTTTGGCTAAAATGCACAAGATAATCTACATTCCCCATGTCATTGGCTAATTTTTTGAGCTCACTATAGCCAGCTCTCTTGGGTATTTCAAAGACGCAATCAAAGTTAAAAAAGTCTCTAAACAATGGCGCCATCCCAGAACTGGTAATAACGTAGACTTTTCGCTCAGGAAATTTATTTTTAATCTCCCTTGCCACCCAGGAAGAGACGATTGCATCACCAAGCTTAGCATCCCACCTAACAAAAACAGTGGCACCGTGCGATAATGATCTCACTGATGAATGACGATCAAAAAGTAAAATACCCAGCTTGCGGCGAAGGACATCCCTCCATAACTGAAAGGTTTTAATCACAGTAATCACCTCCGTCACTCTATATGTTGGCCATAATTTCTGTCATCAATAGTCGATTGGAATAGTCCAACATCCAGACAGCATGGCTCAACACCAGCGGCTCTCAATTTATTCCACTGCAGCCGCCCAGTGAGATAATCAGCAGGCATTCTGATTGGATAAGCCATCTTCAGCAGTTTGAGAGCGCCAGCCTGTGTAAGAATATATCCTCCTGTAGATATAATTCCTCTTTGTGAGTTTTTACTGGGTGTTAAATATTTTGCCAAACGGTACCCTTCTGGCAAAGATGAATATATTGGAAAGTGTTTCGCCTTGCCATGATGCAAAAATACAATATCAGAATTATTTTTATTAATAATCTCTCTGACAATAGCTTTGAAATGCATGTGGACGTAAATATCATCTTCTAAAATGACACAACGAGGGATATTTCTCTCAACCATCATTTCATATATATTAATATGACTCATGGCACAACCGACCTCACCCAAGCTAAGGTCATGGCCGCAAGTCTCTCTTGCCAGATTGAAATCCACTTTCGCTAAGCGCTCTGATGGTAATGATTTACCATCAACCGCGTCGAAAAACTCAAAGTTAATCCCCAAATGAGACATCTGGCTCTCTACCATGGCCCGCCTGTCAGCACTACGTGTCAAACTAATAATAAATACGGGAATCATAGTTATGATAAATCCTGCTTGATTTCATGACAAAATAAAATAAATATTAGGCTTAATGAGTATAAATACATCATACTTTGGTGTTCGAAAGGCACATCAAATACCGCTCCGACAGCGAATGATATAGGGATAAAGACGCCTGCAGACACAAACCCCATTTCTTTCGCAAAAAACATTGCCGGTAATATAAGTATACCCAGTAAGAAAATGAATCCTATACCACCGCGAATAACTAAAGTCTGTAAATACTGATTGTGTGCATGCGCAAGTTCTGGGTTTAGCAACGCTTGCGGCACAAGACCCTGCTTCACTTGCTCTTGCTTTAACGCATCAAAACCATCGGTACCCACGCCTATTAATGGCGAGTCGATAAACCCCAACCAAGCGCTTTTCCATGCAACAGCTCTGAGCCCAAGAGATGTACTGTAATTTCCATTTTCCATGTTTACAACATCAGAAAGTCCAGCATCTATTCTATTTTTAACGATATTACTGTTTAAACATAGCATTCCGAGTACCAAGAACAACCCTAGCGTGATTGAAATATATTTCAATGGTTTTCTTTTAATTTTTAATAATAAAAGACATGTGATCACAACTATGAATGCTAGCCAAGCACCACGACTTTGTGAAAGATATAGAGCACAGAGAGAGAATAGTGCCGAAATAATATAAAGCCATTTTTCAAGGCGATTTTCTGAGAAATAAGCCGAAAACCAAAAATTGAGAATTGCCAATGTCAGGGCTGCTTGAGAAAAAATTATCGCATTTGTAAAACCCTCTACCCTAGCTACTCCATGAGTATACTGCCATATACTAATAATCCCCAAGCCCAATCCACCAAAAAAAATCCCATAAGAACCAGCTTTGAGCAAAGCAATGTGCCGTGGCATTAAAAATGAGAAACATACAATATATATTATACTCCGCATAATGCCATATTGGTCACCGTGAAGCTGTCTATTTACGAAAAGATAAATAGCATAAGATAATAAAATCCATATTATATAACGATTTCTAAGCCCCACCGGATAACGATGGATGTAAAAAGAAACCGTGCCAATTATGGATGCCACGACAATCAGGTTAGATAGATATGTTTTTCCATCAATAAAGAAAAACATTCCACTGAATGCAAAAATCAAGGTGGATGAAAAGATCAGAAGAGCAAATCGCTCCATGCTTATAACATTTTTTGATATCACTTTGATGTCCTGAAAACATAATTCCCGCGAATTTTGCGCCACAGCCCGAACACGTCAGTGCGGGGGAAGATAGCGATCCGGCGGATCTGGTAGGGGTCTTGGTGCATCGCTTTGGGGCCACTGTTGGTGGCAACGGCAAAACGATACCCTGCGGCTATAGCCTGCTCTTTAGCACTCTCGTTGATATCTCCGTAAGGATAGGCAAACGAGAGCAGCTGCTGGCCAAGCAAGGCCTCCAGCTGGCGTTTGTTCTCCTGAATTTCATGGGCTTGTTGCTCTGGCGGGAGTTTGCTCAGGCGAGGATGGGTCAGGGTGTGACCCCCAATCTCCACATGGCCACTCGCCGCCAATGCCTTGATCTGCTCGCCATTCATCAGGGGAACAGATGTATCGGGATTGGTCGGATGCTCCACATCCCAACGGTTATAGCCTTCACCAGTCACCACGTACACTACTGCTTTGTAACCATATTTTTCCAGCAGGGGCTGCATGCGGGTCAGATTGTCCTGATAACCGTCATCGGCGGTGATCATCAGGTACTTCTTGCCGTATTGCAGACGGTGGATAAAGCCTTTGTCCGCCAGATCGCGGAAAGTCAGGGTCTCGTAGCCAAGCCACTTCATCAGGCGCAGGTGCTTCTCGAACATGGCGATCGGCATCCAGGTACCGTGTACCCCTTTCTCGCTCTCGTGTTCGATAAAACGGTGGTACATGATGACCGGCATCTCGCGGCGCAGGGTTTCAACCACAGCATCCTGATAGATGGTTTCGAGGCCGGATACTACCCCCTGCAAGCAGTACTCGTCCTGAATCCGCTGGCGAATGGCTTCCGGCACCGTCTTGCTGGCCAGAGCGGATTTGATCTCGCCCTTCAGCGCAGAAAAATCGATAGCCAGATCCTTGGGACCGATATCGCCGAAGTTGCTCGCCAGCGCATCATCCAGATTCAGTTCGGTCACCAGACCGATGGCCTTGGCTTCGCCGATAGCGTAGGCGGGCCGGCCGCAGAGCAGCGCTTCCATGGCTACCCGACCGGCACCAATGACCAAGTCGCAACCCGCCAGCAGAGCAGGCACATCATCGACATAACCGATAAACTCGGCACGATCCTGAAAACGGGCAAAACGCTCGGGCACGCGGGTACCGCTCACAATCCGTACCTTGCAGGCATCCAGATCGAGTACTTCGTCGAGCAGGCGGTAGCAAAGCTCCCCTTTGGGGCCACTCAAACGGCCAATGATGGCGATCACCGGCTTGTCATTATCCGGCACCGGCACGGGCTGGAACTTGTCGGTCTCGATACCGTTGCGCAGCACCTGCACAATGGCGGGATCCACGCCAAGGTTGTCGATGATCTGCCGGGCGATATCCTCGCAAACAGCTACAGCCCTGAATCCAAGGGCATGGAAGGCTTTGCGGGATGCGTGTACCGGCTGGCGGCCATGTACCGTTGTGATCATCGGGGTGCCCGTCAGCTTGCAGGCAACATAGCTGCTCCAGCCGGAGGCGCGAGAGTGAGCATGTACCAACTGGATATGGTGCTTCTTGATGAGATAGATAAGGTAAAAGACGTGCCAGAAACGGCGCAGGATACTGCGCTTGTTGAATCGAAGCTTGAAGACGGGACCAAGGGTTGGCTTGGTCAGCGTATCCGACACATAAAAGACGTTGTGACCACGCCGGGTCAGTTCGTTGCCGACCGTGGTGGCATAAACCTCGGCGCCCGTCACTTCGAGCTGGGAGAGTGCCATCAATATATTCATGTCGCGCGCCCTCCATTAAAAAGACTTGAATGAATTACACAACTGGAAGGATGCTTGCTTTCCCCATCTAATAGTTGCTCGATCTGCCTCATACTCTCCCGGAGATTGAAAATCTTGGATCGCTCCTTCGACAAGGAACTATATGTTGATAGCATTTTTTTATTTTCAATCATTTGACGTACTGCCAGTGCAAGCGCATTTGCATCCCCGACAGGAACGAGAACACCATATTTTCCGCCATCGAGAGCTTCATTAGGTCCAGTACAATTTGTTGATACAATGGCCTTCCCCAATGCCATCGCTTCTACGAGTACAACCGGGTAACCCTCATAATGTGAGGACATAACGAACAGATCGCTATCAGCAAGATATGGATATGGATTTTCCTTGAAACCAAGTAATTTCGTACTATCACCAATATCATTAATATTGATAAATGACTCTAACCCAGCTCTATCATCACCTTCCCCCAAAATAGTAAGGTGATATTTAGCCCCTGCATCAACATTTATCTTATGAGCAGCTAGTAAGATGTCGAATCCTTTTTGGGCATTGCATAGCCGTCCAATAGCTATAACTTTTATTTGCCCTTCACTCGTAATAGTTTCATGACTTTTCCGCATTATGCCTTCGATATCAACAGGGTTATAAACCACTTGAGTATATGGTTTCACTTCAGGATACAATTTCAATAATGCATGCTGTGCACCTTTAGAGACACAGACAATGTCATCCATTTCTATATAAACGGTACGTTCAACTTTTCTGGAAAGAATTTGATGGCACAGTAAATCTATATGGACCCAGGCGATTTTTCGAACAACAGAATTCAGGTGAGATAGCAACAGAGAGCTATTCCCTTCCAAAAAAGCGATACCAACATCATATCGTTCATTAAATATGACATTTGCTAACCACTTGTTATTTACAACGAAATTCCACCAACGTTTTTTAATAGAGAAAAAAATTCTACGCTGAAACCATCCCGATGGTTCGGTCGGCAACATAAATTCTACTGTTACATCTTTCGGAACTTGAGATAAATATACACCCTCACGCCTTAATAACAGCAGCGTAATAGCGTATTTACTAAAATCCAAACGCTTAAGCGTTTCAATAAGGACCTTTTCGGCGCCTCCTCCGCCCAATGTTTCCATAATAAATAATACTTTTTTCTTCATGCTAACCACATAGAAAATAACGAAAAAGCCGCCTCATTGGCGGCCACTCCGCAAAAGCGAATAATCAGACCCGGTTGAGCCACGCCATGTAATCTGCAACCCCTTCGGCCACAGTCTTGAACTCGGCGTCATAACCTGCGTTGCGCAGCTTGGTCATGTCGGCCTGGGTAAAGCTCTGGTAGCGACCCTTGAGGTGATCTGGGAAAGGGATGTATTCGATAGAACCCTTCTGATGATGCTTGATCACCGCTTCGGCCACGTTCTGGAACGGCTCGGCGCGGCCGGTACCACAGTTGAAGATGCCAGAGTGCTGCGGGTTCTGCCAGAACCACAGGTTTACCTTGCAGACGTCGTCGATATAGATGAAGTCACGCATCTGGCCACCGTTGGGGAAACCGTCGCAACCTTCGAACAGCTTGGGATTCTCGCCCTTCTTCACCTGGGTATTGAGGTGGAAGGCAACAGAGGCCATGGAGCCTTTATGCTGCTCGCGCGGGCCGTAGACGTTGAAGTACTTGAGGCCGACGACCTGAGAGTTGATCTCCGGCATCCAGCGGCGCACGTACTGGTCGAACAGCTGCTTGGAGTAGCCATAGACGTTGAGCGGCTGCTCGAACTTGGGATCTTCGATGAAGTTGTCGTTGCGACCGCCGTAAGTGGCGGCAGAAGAGGCGTAAATGAAGGGAATTTCACGCTCGATGCAGTAGTGGAACAGGTCCTTGGAGTACTCGTAGTTGACCTCCATGATGAACTTGCCGTTCCACTCGGTCGTCGCCGAGCAGGCACCTTCGTGGAAGATAACCTCAATGCCGTCCCACTCTTCGAATTCGTCGCCGGAAACGATACGCGCCTGGAACTCGTCTTTGTCCATGTAGTCAGCGATGGTCAGATCGACCAGGTTGACGAACTTGGTGCCGTCGGTCAGGTCATCAATGACCACGATATCGGTCCGTCCTTGAGCGTTCAGCTGCTTGACCAGATTGCTGCCGATAAAGCCAGCACCGCCAGTTACTACGATCATGGAGTTTGCCTCTCGTACGTTGATGGCTACATGTGACTGCTTGTTAAAGCTGTGTATAGTGAGCCAATTTGAAATTGCCGAAAAGTTTATCACGGGCAGTCTGGGGATTCGACCTTGTTCCATTTGCCCCGGACGGAACCCGTTGGAGGAATGAGTGATGAAGACCAGAGACAGGATCATTCACAGCGCCACCGAGCTGTTTAACGATCAGGGTGAGCGCAACATCACCACCAACCATATTGCGGCGCACATGGGCATCAGTCCGGGCAACCTCTATTACCACTTCCGTAATAAAGAGGACATCATCCACTCCATCTTTGATCAATATGCCCGCCACCTGAGCGAAAGCTTCATCCCGACCCGCAACCGTGAAATCACCCTGCAGGATTTGATGGGTTATCTGGATGCCATCTTCTATCTGATGTGGCAGTTCCGCTTCTTCTACGCCAACCTACCGGACATCCTGAGCCGGGACGAGCCGCTGCAACAGAAATACCTCAAGGCGCAGGAACAGATGAGATCCTCGGTCGTGACCCTGCTCAAGAGCCTGCGCGAAGGGGGTATCATAGATGTGACTGACGCGGATCTGCCGGATCTCGGCCAAACCATCAAGATGGTGGTCACCTGCTGGATCCCATTCCAGATTGCCCAGGCCCCCAATACCCGCATCACCAAGCCACTGCTCTATCAGGGAGTACTAAAGGTGCTGTTTCTGCTTCGCCCCTACGTACAGCCGCAAGTCGCCGAACAGATCCGGCAGCTGGAGCAACACTACCGCCAACTGGCCCAACCAGCCGGGTGAGATCTGTTTCACAATTGTTTAATTGCAGAACAATAATTTGAATTAACCGCAACAAACTGAAGTAAAATGTGGCCCTCTGTTGATACTCAGCTGAAATAGCCAATAAGGATCGAGGATGTCTAACGGATTCTATCGTCACCTGACCGAGCAACTGCATCAGGTGCAAGCTGAAGGGTTGTACAAGCAGGAACGCATCATCACCTCCGCCCAGCAGGCAAGTATCGCCGTGGGTGGGGAGCAGGTACTGAACTTCTGTGCCAACAACTATCTGGGATTGGCCAACCACCCGGATCTGATCGCCGCTGCCCATCAGGGCCTCGACAGCCACGGCTTCGGTATGGCCTCGGTTCGCTTCATTTGTGGCACCCAGGATCAGCACAAGGAGCTGGAGCAGAAGATGTCTGCCTTCCTGGGCACTGAAGACACCATCCTCTACTCCTCCTGCTTCGATGCCAACGGCGGTCTGTTCGAGACCCTGTTCGGCGCCGAAGATGCCATTATCTCCGATGCACTCAACCACGCCTCCATCATTGATGGCGTACGGCTGTGCAAGGCCAAGCGCTATCGCTACGCCAACAACGACATGGCCGAGCTGGAAGCCCAGCTGAAACAGGCTGACGCCGATGGTGCCCGCTTCAAGCTGATCGCCACCGATGGCGTATTCTCCATGGATGGCGTTATCGCCGACCTCAAATCTATCTGCGATCTGGCCGACAAATACGATGCGCTGGTAATGGTGGATGACTCCCACGCCGTCGGCTTCATCGGTGAAAACGGTCGTGGCACCCACGAATATTGTGGCGTGATGGATCGGGTCGATATCATCACAGGCACTCTGGGCAAGGCGCTCGGTGGCGCCTCCGGCGGTTATACCTCCGGCAAGAAAGAGGTGATCGACTGGCTGCGCCAGCGCTCCCGCCCCTACCTCTTCTCCAACTCGCTGGCCCCCTCCATCGTTGCAGCCACCATCAAGGTGATCGACATGCTGGCCGAAGGTCACGACCTGCGCGCCCGCCTGCAGGAGAACAGCCGCTATTTCCGCGAGCGCATGAGTGCTGCCGGCTTTACCTTGGCTGGGGCCGATCACGCCATCATTCCGGTGATGCTGGGCGATGCCAAGCTGGCAGCCGAGATGGCCAGCCGCATGCTGGCGGCCGGTATCTACGTGGTAGGTTTCTCCTTCCCGGTAGTGCCGAAAGGTCAGGCGCGCATTCGTACCCAGATGTCCGCAGCTCACACCCGCGAGCAGCTGGACAAGGCGATCGACGCCTTCATCCGCATTGGTCGCGAACTCGCCATCATCTGATTTGCATCGAGGGGCCCTGTGCCCCTCCCTTCTTTCTGCATTCATAGCAAAGGATCCGCCATGAAAGCCCTGTCCAAACTCAAGCCCGAGATCGGCATCTGGATGACCGACGTTCCCACACCGGAGCTGGGCCACAACGACCTGCTGATCAAAATTCGCAAAACCGCCATCTGCGGCACCGACATCCATATCTACAACTGGGATGAGTGGTCACAGAAGACCATTCCGGTCCCCATGGTGGTAGGCCACGAATATGTCGGCGAAGTCGTCGCTATCGGCCAGGAAGTACGCGGCTTCGCTATCGGCGATCGCGTCTCCGGTGAAGGCCACATCACCTGTGGCCACTGCCGCAACTGCCGCGCCGGTCGCACCCACCTCTGTCGCAACACCACGGGGGTGGGCGTCAACCGACCGGGAGCCTTCGCCGAATATCTGGTGATCCCTGCCTTTAATGCCTTCAAGCTGCCGGACAACATCCCGGACGAGCTGGCCGCCATTTTCGACCCGTTTGGCAATGCGGTGCATACCGCCCTCTCCTTCGATCTGGTGGGTGAAGATGTACTCATCACCGGTGCCGGCCCCATCGGCATCATGGCTGCCGCCGTCTGCCGTCACGTTGGTGCCCGCCACGTGGTGATCACCGACGTCAACGAATACCGGCTGGAACTGGCACGCAAGATGGGCGCCACCCGTACCGTCAACATCGGCAAGGAGAAGCTCGCCGACGTGATGAGCGAGCTGGGAATGACGGAAGGATTTGACGTGGGGCTGGAGATGTCCGGCGTACCGAGCGCCTTCCAGGAGATGCTCGACAAGATGAACCATGGCGGCAAGATTGCCATGCTCGGCATCCCCCCCTCCACCATGGCTATCGACTGGAACAAGGTGATCTTCAAGGGGCTGTTTATCAAGGGGATCTATGGCCGCGAGATGTTCGAAACCTGGTACAAGATGGCCAGCCTGATCCAGTCAGGACTGGATCTCTCCCCCATCATCACCCATCGCTTCCACATCGACGAGTTCCAGCAAGGCTTTGATGCCATGCGCTCCGGCCACTCCGGCAAGGTGATCCTGAGCTGGGATAACTAACCTGTGGCCCTTAACTTGTTAAAACCCGGCATCCGCCGGGTTTCTTTTTCAGAAGCGCATCGTCAGACAGCGTGATACGGGCCAAAAGTTTGCTTGCAGAGTGTTTAACACTTCACACACAAGCGTTTAAATGGCTGTAACTATTCGGTTATAATCCGTCCGGTTCACAGGGATAATAAGAGAGTGCTGGGAGTATATGAGCGTGCTGAAAAAACTGAGCTATCTGCTGGCTGTCGGTATGACCGCTGTCAGCCTGTCCGGAGCAGCATTTGCTGCTGACGATATGTCACCGGATGCCATTGCCGAGCGGATCAAACCGGTCGGTCAGGTCTATACCGCCAAGGATCTGGAAGGTATTGCCGGTGCGGGCGCAGCGCCTGCGGCAGCCGCTTCTTCCGGCCCGCGCGATGGCGAGACCGTGTTCAAGGGCGCCTGCTTCGCTTGTCACGACACCGGTGCAGCCGGCGCGCCCAAACGTGGCGACAAAGCGGCTTGGGAGCCCCGTATCGCCCAGGGCATTGAAACGCTCAAGAAGCATGCCATCGGTGGCTTTACTGGCAAATCCGGCATGATGCCCCCGCGCGGCACCTGCGCAACTTGTAGTGACGAAGAGATTGAGAACGCCATCCACTACATGATCGACAAGCTCTAAGTATTTGAAAGGGCCGCATATGCGGCCCTTTCAATCTATCGCCTTCCAGCTACTCTTGTATGGTAGACATACTCGGGAGTTGCTCATCTCATGTCGTCCCAATCCATTGAATCCCACTATTCAACTCCTCTGCTGGCGTTGGTCTCGGCCATTATGGACTTTCCCGCGCCGCACACAGCAACGACCGATAACTACGACGCCCTGATCCAGCAGATTGACCAACTCTGCCCTCTGCAACACTTTGGCATGCTTGGCCTCTCCGATACCGGGTTGAACTGGGTCTATGCCCACAAGATCAGTGACTCGTTCAAACAGCAGCTGGGACGGGAGCAGTCCCGGATAACCGATCAACTGACCCAGCTGGATGAGGCCGATGGCTGGTGCGTTTTTCCTATCGAACATGGCCAGGTACAGTGGCTGCTGGCACGCAGCACACCAACAGATCTCCCGACCCTGCGCCTGCTGCTCGAATGTCTGGCCAAACGGCTGACCGAAACCCAGGCAGGCTCCCATCTGGCAGAGCCCCCCTCTCCGCTGATCCGCAAAGACCCCAACTGGCAGAAGAAAATCGAGAGCATCAGCCGCATCATGCGACTAGCCAATACCCTTCCCGGTCAGGCCCTTTTCTCCCAGCTGGAAGCTGTGCTGCGCCAGATGCTGGCTATCGAGGACATGCTGCTGGTTCGGCTCAATACTCACAAGCTGGAAAAGGTCTACCCGGCTACCCCTCATCAGAGCGATGAGTTCATCAGCGGTCTGTGTCATAGCACCAGCAATATCGAGGTCAGCAAAGAGTCGCTGTTCTGGCACAGCATGCCGCTGCGCCTGCAACAACAGTATTTCGCCCATTTCATCATCAGCACGTCCACCCCATTGGAGGCAGATGACAAACTCTTCCTCGACTTTTTGCGTGGCCAGCTGACGCTGCTGCTTGAGCTGAAGCGGATCCGCCAGCAGCTCAACGACATCAATACTGAAGACTCCATCAACCAGCGCCTCCAGCAGCTGCGCCAGACCAACCTCAGATTGCAAAAGCAGCTCAAACAGCATCAGGAGCTGGAACGCAGGCTACAATTTGACGCCTTGCATGATCCGCTAACCCAGCTGCCCAATCGGGCTTTGCTGATGAATCACCTCAACCACGCCATGACCCACTACAACCGCTACAAATCGCCTGGGTTTGCCGTGATTTTTATCGATGTGGATCACTTCAAGCAGATCAACGATACCCTGGGCCACAGCGCCGGGGATCAGTTGCTCAAGGAGATAAGCCGCCGCCTGCAAACCTGCATCAGGCAAAATGACTTGGTGGCAAGGCTGGGAGGGGACGAGTTCGTCATCTATCTGGACAGCAGCAAGAATGATGACGACATCAGCCCGGTTTTGAACCGGATCATCAGCCGGCTCTCCTACCCTTTCAGGCTGCTTGGCAACGAGCTGAGTATCACCGTCAGCCTGGGCGTCTCCATCGCATCCGAACAAACAACGGACATCAGCCAGTTGCTTCATCAGGCCGATCTCGCCATGTATCAGGCCAAGCGCAATGGCCGCAGCCGCATCGTCAGCTACTCGGAGGATTGCATCAACCAGAACTGGAACTCGCCGGAAGAGATGCTGGCCAGAGCACTGCGCGAAGGGCGTATCGTCCCCTACTTCCAGCCAGTGATCCGGCTGCAGGACAGCCGGCTGACCGGCCTTGAGGTGATGGCTCGCTGGTTGACGGAAGAAGGTGTGCTGAAAGATGCCTTTGATTTCATCCCGCTGGCGGAACAGTGCGGCCTTATTCTCGAGCTGGATTACCAGATCCTGCGCCACACCTGCCAGCAGCTGAAAAACTGGTTGCCACTGTCGGGACAGAGCAAGTTCAAGGTAGCGATAAATCTCTCCGGCAAGCATCTGGTCAACCACGACCATATCATGCGGCTGATAACCATTCTGGAAGAGGAGGGGGTCTCCCCCAGCTACCTGATATTTGAATTTAACGAGCGAGAGCTGTCACGGCAGGATTCCGATGCGCTGGCCTCGCTGCACGAGCTGCGCGCCAAGGGCATCCAGATCAGCCTCGACGATTTTGGGACCGGCTTCTCCTCCCTCAACGCCCTGTTCCACTTCCCGGTGGACTACATCAAGGTGGATGACAGCTTTACCCAGCGCATGTTGCAGTCCCCCAAAGACCTCGCGCTAATCCGCGCCATGCGCGACATCTGCCAGGATCTGGATTACACCCTGGTAGTGGAAGGCATAGAGAACCAGCAGCAATTGCAGAAACTGATCGATATTGGCTGCCGGATGGGACAGGGTCGTTATATCTCACCGCCCATGCCAGGCACCGACATAGTCCCGCTGCTTACCCCGGCCAGCCTTTAGGGTTAATCCTTCTTGAACATGGCACGCAGATTGGCCACCGCCATCTGCCCCTTCTGCTGGCGCTCCTCGGCCGTCACCTTTTTCTGGTTTTCCCATTCAAGGTCATCCTGCGGCAGCTCCAGCAGGAAGCGGCTCGGTTCCGGACGGACAGACTCGCCGTACTGACGACGCTCCTTGCAAAGAGTAAAGGTCAGCTCGGTCTGGGCCCGGGTAATGCCCACATAGGCGAGACGCCGCTCCTCCTCCACATTGTCCTCATCAATGCTGGTCTGGTGGGGTAGCAAGCCCTCTTCCATCCCAACCATGTAGACATAGGGAAACTCCAACCCCTTGGAGGCATGCAGCGTCATCAACTGCACCTGATCGGCGTCATCCTCCCCCTCGTTGCGCTCCATCATGTCACGCAGGGTGAGGCGAGTAACCACCTGTGCCAGCGTCATCGACTCCTCCAGCTCATCCCCCTCCAGCATCTCGGTGATCCAGCGATAGAGGGTAGAGACGTTCTGCATCCGCATCTCGGCTGCTTTTGGACTGGGCGAGGTCTCGTAGAGCCACTCTTCATAGTGGATCTCCTTGATCATGTCCCGCACCGCCTCCACCGGATTGCCGCGCAACGCCTCATCGCCAAGGCGTACCAGCCAGTTGGTAAATGCCTGTAGGGCCACGAGGCCCCGCCCGGAGAGGTGCTGCTCCAGCCCCAGCTCGAAGCTGGCGGCAAACAGACTTTTGCCGCGCTGGTTGGCGTATTGGCCCAGCTTCTCCAGCGTGGTGGGACCAATCTCGCGGCGCGGCAAGTTGACCACCCGCAGGAAGGCAGTGTCCTCATCCGGATTCACCAGCAACTTGAGGTAGGCCATGATGTCCTTGATCTCGGTACGGGAGAAAAACGAGGTGCCGCCGGAGATGCGATAGGGAATCCGGTTGGTCATCAGCGCCTTCTCGAAGATGCGCGACTGATGGTTGCCCCGATAGAGGATGGCGTAATCCTTGAACCGAGTGCGATTCATGAACTTGTGGCCCATCATTTCGGCGGCGATGCGCTCCGCCTCGTGCTCCTCGTTCTTGGCAAACAGCACCTTGACCGGCACCCCGTAATCGAGCTCGGAGAAGAGCGCCTTGTCGAACACATGGGGATTGTTGGCGATCAGGATGTTGGCGCACTTGAGGATGCGCCCCTTGGAGCGGTAGTTCTGCTCCAGTTTGATGAGCCGCAGGTTCGGAAAGTCTTCGTTCAGCAGCACCAGGTTCTGCGGCTTGGCGCCGCGCCAGGAGTAGATGGACTGGTCATCATCTCCCACAACGGTAAAACGGGCCCGCTCGCCGACGATCTGCTTCACCAGCTCGTACTGGCTGGTGTTGGTGTCCTGATACTCGTCGACCAGCAGGTAGCGGATCTTGTTCTGCCAGCGCTCGCGCACCTCCTGATTGCTCTTGAGCAGCAGGGTCGGCATCACGATGAGATCGTCAAAATCCAGCGCGTTATAGGCCACCATCTGGCGGTGATAACGCTCGTAGAGCTGGGCCATCAGCACCTCTTCCGGCCCGCGGGCAATGCGCATCGCGCGGGCTGGCAGAATCAGGTCGTTTTTCCAGTTGGAGATCTGGGTAATGAGGGCCGAGAGCTTGTCCTTGTCGTTGTCGAGCTCCGCCTCGGTCAGCTCTTTCAGCAGCGCCAGCTGATCTGTGTCGTCGAACAGGGAGAAGTTGGCCTTGAGATTCAGGCTCTTGTGCTCCCGTCGGATGATCTCGAGCCCCAGAGTATGGAAGGTGGAGACCATCAGCCCCCGCGCCTCCTTGCGCCCCAAAGTCTGGCCGACCCGCTCCTTCATCTCCCGCGCAGCCTTGTTGGTAAATGTAACTGCGGCGATGTTGCGCGCGTTGTAACCACACTGCTGCACCAGATAGGCAATCTTGTTGGTGATGACGCGGGTCTTGCCCGATCCGGCACCCGCCAGCACCAGGCAAGGGCCGGAAACATACTTGACCGCTTCGTTCTGATTGGGGTTGAGCTTCATGGGCCGGATCTCTTGGCTTATGATGAGGGGCGGCATTGTACCAGAAATCACCCGACGAGCCGTACCTGCTGCACGGCAGGCAACCGCCATTCCGGCTTATCGCGCCTTGTGTTCGGGCGCTATTTTCAGGATCATGGCCGACCTTTCGAGATGATGACTTTTTCCGGATGATGAGGGGAGCATGAATCAGCAACAGCACGACCAACTGCGCAGCCAGTTTCCGGCCTTGGCGCAGATGGTAAACGGCCACCCTCTGGTCTATCTGGACAACGCCGCCACTACCCAGAAACCGCACGCGGTACTGGATGCCATCGCTCACTACTATCGTGCCGACAACGCCAACGTACACCGTGCCGCCCACGCCCTGAGCGGCCGCGCGACCCGCGCCTTCGAAGCTGCCCGCGAGACGGTCGCCCGCTTTATCAATGCGCCCCGCAGCCAAGAGGTGGTCTGGACTCGCGGCACCACGGAGGCGATCAATCTGGTTGCCCAGAGCTGGGGGATGAGCGAGCTCAAGGCGGGGGAGGAAATCATCCTCAGCACGCTGGAGCACCACGCCAATATCGTCCCGTGGCAACTGGTCGCCCAACGCACCGGCGCGGTGATCCGGGTCATCCCGCTCGATGAGCGGGGCGATCTCGATCTGGCCGCCTATCACGCCATGCTGGGGCCACTGACCCGACTGGTAAGCGTGGCCCACGTCTCCAATGCCCTTGGCACCGTCAATCCAGTCAAAGAGATGGTGGCTGCGGCCAAGGCAGTCGGCGCTCTGACCCTGATCGATGGCGCTCAGGCGGTGGCTCATCTCGAGGTGGATGTGCATGCCATCGGTTGCGACTTCTACGCCTTCTCCGGCCACAAGCTCTATGGCCCGACCGGCATCGGCGTGTTGTGGGGCCGCACCGAACTACTGGAGCGGATGCCGCCCTGGCAAGCCGGTGGTGAGATGATCGATCGGGTCAGTTTCAGCGGCACCACCTTCAATACCCTGCCCTTCAAGTTCGAGGCGGGCACCCCCCATATCGCTGGTGCTATTGGCCTCGCCGCCGCCATCGACTTTATGATGGCGCAAGACCGGAGCTCATTAGCCAAGCATGAAGAGGCGCTGACCAGCTATCTGGTCGCAGGCCTGCAACAGGTGCCGGGGCTGCGTCTGATCGGCGAACCCGGCCAACGCGCCGGTGCGGTCTCTTTCCTGATAGACGACATCCACCCGCAAGATGCCGCCACCCTGCTCGATATGCAGGGGCTCGCCCTGCGAGTCGGCCATCACTGCGCCATGCCGCTGATGGAATCGCTCGGGATCGGCGGTACCCTGCGCGCCTCGCTGGCCTGCTACAACAATCGGGACGATGTCGACGCCCTGCTGGCCGCCCTGCACAAACTCAGTGACTTCTTCTAAGGCAGACAACCGAATGAGTGACCTCGCAAGCTATACCCAGATTGGCCTTGAGCCCAACGCCGACACCATCCGCCAGCAGTTTGCTGCCGCTCACGGCTGGGAGAACCAGTACCGGCTCATCATCCAGCTCGGCAAACAGCTGCCAGCGCTACCCGGCGAATGGCAGCAGGAGGAGTTTCGCCTCAAGGGGTGTGAAAGCCAGGCCTGGCTGAAGGGAGAACAAAGCGAGGATGGCTGCTGGCACTTTGCCTGTGATTCCGATGCCCGCATCGTGCGGGGCCTTATCGTCATCGTGCTGGCGGCACTCAACCACCAATCGTCTGCGGCGATCCAGGCTTTTGATATGGAAGGGTATTTCAGCGAACTTGGGCTTGAGAAACACTTGAGCCCGTCACGAGGTAACGGGCTCAGAGCGATCGTACTGGCGATCCGGGAACAAGCGGTCTAACCCGCCTTGTTCAGTGGTCGATTAGGCTTCGCCAATCGACCCTGCATCTTCATTCCCTGCCTTTTTCTCGGCTCGGGCGCCCCGTTCGGCAATCTTCTTCAAGACCCGGGACGCAGCGACCAGCCCAAAGGTTGCCGTCACCGGCGTCACAGCGCCAAAGCCGGAGGCGCAATCCATCTTCATAGTGCCATCGCTGGCTGCCTTGGCCTGACAAGTGCCGCCATTGCCATCCGGATAGCTCAGCTGCTCGGTTGAGAAGACACACTCCACCCCGAATTTGCGCACCGGATTCTTGCTGAAGTTGTGCAACCGGCGCAGGTCGGAGCGCACCTTGGCCGCCAACGGGTCTTGAATAGTCTTGGCCAAATCGGCCACAGTGATCTGGGTCGGATCCATCTGCCCGCCAGCACCACCCGCAACAATCACCGGGATCTTGTTGCGCTTGCAGAAGGCAATCAGCGCCACCTTGGCCTTGACCGAATCGATGGCATCCACCACATAGTCAAACTCCCGCTTGATATGTTCGGTCAGGTTATCGGCGGCGACGAAATCGTCCACCTCGATCACTTCACAATCCGGATTGATGGCGCGAATGCGCTCGGCCATCACCTCGGTCTTGAGGCGACCAACCGTACCCTGCATGGCGTGGATCTGGCGATTGGTGTTGGTGATGCAGACATCGTCCATATCGATCAGGGTGATCTGGTTGATGCCGGCACGAGCCAGCGCCTCGGCCGCCCAGGAGCCCACTCCGCCGATCCCCACCACACAGACCTTGGCCTGGCTAAAGGAACGCAGGGCATTCTGACCATAAAGACGGGCAATGCCCCCGAATCGCTGTAGATATTCTGCTTTCATACCACCACCTTGCTTGAGGGCGGCCATTATAACGGCAACCACCGCCAGCCGCGATGGCAGAACCGGAGAAAATCGGGAAGGAAAAACAGGGAAAACGGCAGAGAATAGAGGATAAAAGGTCAATTATCAGACTATTTGCTGAATTACAGGCAATAAAAAACCCCG